>VBGQ01000064.1 GCA_005882055.1 Chloroflexota bacterium | reverse complement strand
AGGCGACCGAATCGGCTCGAAGTCCCATTGCGGTGCCCCGAACGTCCCACGCCAGTCCGGGGTGTGGGGGCCGGGGCTAATAGACCTCCGGCACGAAGGTCTGGTCGGTCATGGGCGGCCTGACGTAGCCCTGGTCCGCCTGCCTGGGCGGAAGGTTGATCGCCTCGGGCGTGAGGTCGCGGTACGGGATCAGGCCCAGGAGGTGTGCGATGCAGTTGAGCCGAGCGCGCTTCTTCTCGTCCGCGTGAACGACGTACCAGGGAGCCTGCTTGATGTCGCAGTGGGCGAACATCTCGTCCTTGGCCCGGGAGTAGTCGAGCCAGCGTGAGCGGGACTGCAGGTCCATCGGGCTCAGCTTCCAGCGCTTGGTGGGATCGTTGATGCGCGCCTGGAAGCGGCGCTCCTGCTCCGCGTCGCTGACCGAGAACCAGTATTTGATGAGGATGATCCCGGAACGGACGAGCATCCGCTCGAACTCCGGGCAGGAGCGCAGGAACTCCTGGTACTCCTCCTCCGTGCAGAAGCCCATTACCCGCTCCACGCCAGCGCGGTTGTACCAACTCCGATCGAAGAGGACCATCTCGCCTGCGGCGGGCAGCTCCGCGACGTACCGCTGGAAATACCACTGCGTCTTCTCGCGCTCGGTGGGCGCCGCCAGCGCGACCACGCGGCAGACGCGTGGGTTGAGACTCTGGGTGATGGTCTTGATCACGCCACCCTTGCCGGCGGCGTCGCGGCCCTCGAAGACGACCACGACCCGAAGGCCCTCGTGCCGGATCCACTCCTGCAGCTTGACCAGCTCGATCTGGAGGCGCGCCAGCTCCCCGAGGTAGGTCTTGTTGGGGAGTCGCGTGCGCTCGGCACCGTTGCCGGCAGCTGGGTCGATCGCCGGCTCACCAAGTACCGGCGCACGGGTCTTCTTCGCCACGGCCACCTCCGCGACAACGATTGGGTAGTGCGAAACCGTAGCACCCGCATGCGCCGAGATCCCACCGTCGGCGCGACGTATGCTGCAGCCACATGGTCCCGGCGTCACTGGATCGAACGGCGAACGTGGCGAGCCATCTCGCGCAGGCTCGCGTTAGATGGGTGTCCGCCGCGGGAATGGAGGACCATGCCTGGACCGATCTCGAGCGACTCCTGGCACGGCCGGACGGCTTCGTCTGGATCGACCTGGCCGAGTGCGACGAAGCTGCCGCCGAACGCCTGGGCGATCGGTTCGGCTTCCACGGCCTCGCCCTGCGCGACGTGCTCGACCGAAGCCACCTCCCCAAGATTCACGCGTACCCGGACCACCTATTCGTGATCCTGCACGCGCCGGAGGCCGCCGAGGCCGGGCACGTGCACCTGGTCGAGCTCGACCAGTTCATCGGTCCCAACTACCTCATCACCACTCATGGCCCGCTGAGCGAGGGCGTCTCGATCCAAACGGCCCTGCGCGAGACGAACTACGTTTTCGGCAAGATCAGCGCGGGTCGGCTGCAGGCGGCGACGCCGTTCGAGCTCTCGTACGCGATCGTCGCGGCGGTCGCGCATCGGCAGGGCGCGTACCTCTCGGCGCTGGCCTCGAAGGTCGCAGGGCTGGAGACCACGGTCCGCGCCGGCGACGAGCGTGATCCGGAGAGACTGCTCGAGGCGATGTTCCTGCTGCGTCACGAGCTGCTTACGCTGCGGACCATGGCCGCCCAGAGCGGCGAGGTGTACCAGCGCATGTCGGCGCTCACCCGAATGATCCCGTCGGAGGCGCCACCGTTGATCGCTGACCTGGTGAACCGCTTCGAGCGCGTCACCCACGCCGCCGACGGCGAGAAGGACTTCATGCAGGGCGTGATCGACTTCTACCAGGCACGTACCTCGACGCGCATGAACATCGCCATGGAGCGGTTGGCGCTGATCGCGGCGATCGTGCTGCCAGTGACCGCCATCGCGTCGGTCTACGGCATGAACCTGATCGTTGGCCAGCGCACCGATGTGGTGCAGCTGGTGGTCGTGCTGGGCTTCATGGCCCTCGTCACCGCCGGGCTCTCGATCGTCACGGCCGCGCTGAGCTCGCCGGGACGAATCGCTGCACGAAGTCCAGCGCAATCTGCGCGACCTCGCGCCACCCGTTGTCGATCGTCAGCGCATGCCCGCGGCCGGGAATCTGCTTCGGTCTCGCCGATAGTGGCCTGCCGTGGAAGCCCAGGATTCGTCAGCTTCTGAGGGCTGTCAGAGGCAGGTCCCCGCGGTCTGGTTCGCAACGCGAAGCTTGTTGACCGTGTTGTCATCGGCATACGCGATATGCGCGCAGCCGTGGTTGTCGATCGCCTCCATGATGAAGTCGAGGAGATTTCGATTCGAGGATGGCGCGACACAGAAGATGCCAAGGTTGCAGATGTCGCCAATGTGCATGGGCGTTGTCGTGATTGGGGTCACCGTCCATGTTGCGCCGCCAGTCCCCTTGGTCAGGTTCAACGACTGCGCGCCGTAGAGATTCCACTGGCACGCAGGCGGATAGGTCGGCGGGTTGCCATTCGCCGGTCCCGGCCCGGCGCAGCCACCGGGATCAGCCTTGCCGAGTGGGTCTGTGGGCACGATGCCGGTCGAGCGTAGGTAGGCCACGTCCACCTGCCCTGGGTTTCCAGCCGCGATGGCCGGGAAGAAGTGTGTGCCGGTCTCCGCGATCGGGTTCACCCGATACGCCGACGCGGCGCTCCCCGGGATGAGGCCGCCACCACCATCCCAGGTTGCTCCGCCGTCGTTCGACCAGACCACGTACATGTCGTATTCGCATGAGGGGTCGGATTGGACGGTGCCAGCCGTCGACTCCGCGGAGCAGGTTATTGGATTCGAGGATGCGTTCACCGTGAGGCCGAAGTACGGGTTCCCCTGACGGTCGAGGGTGAAGGCGACGAAGGGGGTCGAAGTATCGTGACCGATACCCGCGTCGAACGCCTGCTGCGGAGTCCAGGTTTGCCCGCCATCGTCCGAATAGGAGATCCATACCGTGTGGAACGCCTGGACCATGGTCACGTTGCAGCCGCTCGCATTCTGCGCAAGATCGGCAGCGATCCAGCCAACAATGATCCGTCCCGCGTGCGGCTTGCCCGGCGGAACGATTCCGACGCCAGCTGGAACCGTGTTACAGAGGGTGTAGCCCTCCGCCACGACGGTGCCCTCCACCGTGCCAGGGGTCACGGCCGGTGCGGCGAGGACCTCCTGAGGAGCCCCAAAGGTTGCGCCGCCGTCGCGAGAGATGTTGACCCAGATCTGGCTGGGACCATAGAAGTCGTGATACATCAACACGACCTCGGCCTTCGAGGTGCTCTTTCCCGAGAGGATGGATGCCGCAACCCAGTCACGGTCGACTCCGAAGGGCGAGCAGCTCGTCCCGCACTGGGGCAAATCTCCGGCGCCATGCGACCAGGTCAGCGAGGCAATCGTCGCCACTGTTCGGATCTGCGGTTGTGACCTGTTGCCAGCTCTGGCCGCGGTCGATGGACCGATACGTGATCGTTCCGCCACTTGGCGTCGTGTCATACAGAACGCCCTTCGTATCGGACACGATCGAGGGCTCGCCGCCGTAGGCTCCGACATCGGCCACCTGATATGCCGGCGCACTCGGAGCTCGAGCGCTAACACCCCCGGCAACCACTCCAACCAGCAGAGCTGTGGCTGCTATCACGGCCGGCACGCGTCTCATGTTCGAGCCTCCATAAGGCGACCTGCCGATCGCGGTCCGGCGATCAGCGCGCCCATGCGATTGGGATGCCCCTTCGTGCGAGTGCCGCACGCTCCGACCGCAAGGCAGCAATCCGTGTGCCATTTCAGGGGTGACTGGCGGTACACTTACGTGCCTCTTCGGGAGGGTCATCGAGCTGGCTCAGCAGAATCCGCGGATCACCGTCGTCAACGACAACCCCGAGTTCCTTGAGCTCATGCACGAGTTACTCGAGGAGAGTTCGGGCTACGACGTCACCACCATCGACGGCGACACCATCACGGACATCGAGCCCATTCGCGCGAGCCGTCCGGAGCTGCTGATCATCGACCTGCGCTGGCGTCGCGATGGCCTGGCGGGATGGGACATCCTGATGGCCCTGCGCGCGGAAGCGGAGCTGGGCGAGCTGCCCATCATCCTGTGCACCGGCGACCTGCAAACGCTCGATGAGCATGCGGAGGAGATCGAGCGGGACCCCAAGGTGCGCGTCCTGCAGAAGCCATTCCAGGTTGCGGACCTCGAAGGTTTGGTGCGGGGCTTCGTCGGAAATGCCGTCCCGAGCCGGTAGCGGTCAGCCTGGCGCGTAGGCCGCGCAGAGCATGGCGAAGTAGGTCGGAACCTCGAACGAGATCACCTCGGGTCGCCACGCATCGTTGGTCGCACCCGCGAGCATGAGCAGCTGCCACCAGCTGTCCGGCTTTGCCTCCTCGACGAGAGCTGGGTCGAGCTCAAGAAGGGACCGGAGCCGGCCTTCTCGGACGGCGTCAAGGATCTGGTCATCGAGCTCCCCGGCACGCGGACTGAGGCCGTACGGGCCATCAGCTCGGTAGGTGTGTGCCTGGTCCGCGCTGGCAACCAGGCCCACGCGCAAACTGGACCGATCCGCCGCGGCAGTGATCACGGCCCCGGCGGCCACGTGCTCGGCCAGAGGCCGGTCACGCGCCGGAGCGACGACGACCACCGATCGGGGTGGGTCGCGGCGTCCACCGAGGTACCAAAGCGGGATCAGCGTGCCCCAGTCCATCGGCATGATGGCATCATTCGGGACGTTTCCGCCGTAGCTCACCTCGACGGCAGGGATGTCTGCATCCTGGAGTCCCGCCAAGATCGACGTGGCCAAGTCGCGAGCGACCGGCACGTCGAGCGCAACCGCTGGCGTGTCGTCCAGCGCTCCGGCGATGCGGCCCGAAACCACGACCGCGAACTGCCCTTCCACGTGGATGCCGTGTGGGGTCAGGAGGATGAGCACATCGGGCGCCGCCTGATCGCATCGTCGGCCGAGCTCCTGCATGCCTGCCCGGGTTGCGGGAGCGAGGTTGGCCTCCTCTAGGCCAGATGCCTCGGGGATCGCATACCCGCCGTGGGGCGCGATACATGCGAACACCAAGGGCACGTTTCGTCCTTCGGGCGGGCTAGCTGATGTGCAGGCTAATGCCCACCAGCAGGAGCGGCCACAACAGCACGGCCAGGATGGCCGAGAGTATGGGTGTCAGTGCATTCAAGTGCGCGAAGTACCCGTGTCCCGATGCCACGATCAGGCCAACCACGATCCAGATGATGGTGACGATCGACGAACCGGTGCGTCTCATGTTCAACCTCCTGACGGCTCGACGAGCCATCGGCTGTCCAGACCCGCAATCGCGATGCCGACGTCTTCTCGGGCAGGGCGGCGCCGTACTGCGCTAGAAGAGAGCTCAGCGCGGCGAACCCCCGGTCATTACGCGGCTGCGCCTACGGCAAGCTCAGCCGTGCGTAGACCTGCTGCTGGTAGGGCGGCGCCAGGCCGCCACCTGCCACGGCTCCGGCCTGGTGGTGAGGCGATGTGGATACGAAGAGCAGGTGAGCCACCGCACCTTCGGCGCTCGAGGTCATGGCGCCGCCGAAATAGTCACCAATGAACGTCTGCGTGCCGGAGAGGCCGCCCTGCTGAGGAGGCGCCACGTTCGGATCCCACGACTCCAGCGTCGCGCGCCGGTTGGTGGCGATCGGGACGCCGCCGGCAGCGTAGAACTGAACGCTGACATCGATGCAGGTGTTCGCGAGACCGATGTCGACGGTCACTGGATCATTCGCAGGACATGCAAGACGGCGGTCGTAGAAGGCGACGGCGAACTGACCGTTGGGTGCGGCGAAGACCTTCTGCTGAAACGTGTCGCCCGGGGCGCCGGGATCGTTGACCTGAATCGGCTTCGACCAGGTCTTGCCCTCGTCGGCTGACTGCGTCAGCCAGATGTTGCCCTTGGGCAGCGAGCGGTCGTAGTTCTCGTAGGCGAGCAGCAGGTTGCCGGTGGCCGGGTTGACGGTCATCGAGAACGGAGTGCCGTCCCGGAACGAGTCAGGAAGGTACGGCGTTGGGCCGACGCTGGTGGTCACCTGCTGACCGGGCTTCGACCAGGTCTGGCCGTTGTCGTGCGAAACCACCACCTGGAAACCGCCCGTCGTGTAGCTCTGCTTTGGCGGAAGGCTGTCGTAAGCCAGGTAGACGTTGCCTTCGGGCCCTTCGAAGACGTACGGGTCCCCGTTGAACTTCGGCTTGGTTGCGGAACTCACCACCCGCGGGGCGCTGAAGTGTGCGCCGTAATCGGTGGATACCGAGACGACAGTGTTAAGAGCGACGCCGTCGAAGGCGATCCATGACGCGTATACAGAACCGCGGTGCAATCCGAAGGTGTCGGCCCCGACCCATTGTTTGTCGGCGGTGATCCCGAGCCCGCTGGCGTGATACGTCGCCAAGAGGACGGGAGCCTGCCAGTGGTGGCCGACCGGTCCATCGGATTTGAGCGATCGGGACAGGTAGATGGCGTCGTTCAACCCGGCGGGATTGACATGTCCGACGTCCCAGTTGTGGTCGCCCGATGGCTCGATCACGAAGTTGAACGGCAGAACGAGCGCATACAGGTTGCCCTGCGAGTCGAACGCCACAACTGGATCGGTTGTGTCCATCCACTGCTCGTAGCCCGGAAGGATGCCGCTCTGCCAAGTCTGGCCGCCATCGGTCGAGTCGTACCAGACGAGCTCGAACAGGTAATCCTTGGGCGAGAAGAAGGCCTTCGACATGCCGACAATGTGGTTCGAGTCGGTCGGATCCACGGCCAGGTCGCTTTCGCTCTTGTCGTTGGCGAAGGCGGACCAGCGTTGCGCGCAGACGTTTGGATCCCGCAGCCAGGGCGCGCTGCCGGGGCAGGTCTTATGGATGGAATCGGTCGACGCCTGGATGTTGACGACTCCAGCGACGTCCGTCGCGTAGTCGCCCGCCCCGGCCGATGGCGAGACGGATGTCGTCGCCAGGAGTACGGCGACAACGGCCGCCAGGGTTGCGGCACGAGTGGGCATCGAACCGAGCCTACTGCGTGGTACCAATGACGGCAATGAAGAGCTGCCCTGGTTGGTGCCCAGACGCACCGACGAAGCTCGGCCAGGGGTCAGCCTCAGCTACACCGCCCAGCAATCTTCGAATCGGTTACGCGCCCAGGCGACCCTTAGGCCAGCTCACCGCCATGCGGGCGCCGCCATTTGGCGGGCCATCGATGTGCCCCGAGTCGTCCACGCGCAGCACGACCCGGCCTGTGTCGGGAACCACGGCCGCGCTGATCACCCCGCCCTCCGGCGAGTACTTGCAGGCGTTGTCGAGCAGCACTCCCAGCAGCCGATCGAGCCACTCCGGCGGGGCGTTGACGGCAAGCCCTGCGCCGGCCTCGAGCTCGAGATGCTGGTTTCGAGCCTCGGCAATCGGACGGAAGCGGTCGACCGCCTGCTCGGCGAGGATGCCGAGGTCGACCGGGTCGGTGTTCGGCTGCGCCTGGGTGGCGTCGAATCGGGAGAGCCAGAGCAGATCGTCGAGCATGCGTCGCATCCGCTTGGACTCATTGCTGACGCGCTCGAAGGCGTCGCGGTACCAACCCGCCTCCCGAGGCTCCGCCAGTGCCAGGGTCGTATGCGCCTCAATGACCGAGAGCGGCGTGCGCAGCTCGTGGGAGGCATCGGCCGAGAAATCGAGCTGCCGCTTGCGCGCGACCTCGATGGGCGTCGCCACCCGACGGCCGATCGCCACCGCACCCAGGAAGACGGCGATGAGCAGGATGGGGCCGATGATCAGCTCGGCCACCAGCAGCGTCGCCCGCGTGCTATTGACGTCGGTCAGGTCCTGGCCGACGACGAGGTGCCCCTGCGTTCGGTCCGCACCGGCCACTCGCACCGACGTCCCGTTGATCGCGATCGTGGTTGGCGACGTCACCCCCTGCGCGTCGGCGGGAAGGGCGGCGCCGACGCTGGTCAACACCGTCCCATTCGGCTCCACGAGCCAGATCAGCACCGGCGGGCCAAGCGGCCGGTCGTGCGGACCCTCCGGGGGCCCACCATTCGCTCCTCCGTCACCACCGTTGGGCTGGTTCATGGCTGCCAGCGCGGACATCAACCGGTCGTCGACCTGTCGGGTGAGGTTCGAGGTGACGATCAGCAAGACGGAGAGGGCGATCACGAGGTAGACGAGGGCCACTGCGCCGGTAGCCGCTAGCGCCACACGGACCGAGGCGCGTCGGACGTCCTGCGGCCTCGACTCGGTCATGCTTCCTCCAGGCGATACCCGGCGCCGCGCACCGTCACGATCCGAATTCCTGCGCTGGGCAGCTTGGCCCGCAGGCGGCTCATCTGGACGTCGATCGCGTTCGAGCCGAGTGGGTCGGTCTCGTCCGCCCAGGCGTGCTCGGCGATCGCCTTGCGGTCCACCACGGCAGGGGATCGGCGCATCAGGAGCTCTAGGATCAGGTACTCCGTCGCAGTGAGGTTCAGCGGCCTATCAGCCGCACTCACGGAGCGTCGAAGGGGATCGAGCGAGACGCGTCCTTTGTGCAGGACGGGAGCGTCGACGCCTCGGGGCCTGCGTTGCAGGGCTCGCACTCGAGCGAGCAGCTCCCCGAAGTCGAAAGGCTTCACCAGGTAGTCGTCCGCACCGGTGTCGAGGCCCCGGATTCGGTCGGCCGGAGTGTCGCGGGCCGTCAGCATCAACAGGGCCGTCGGGCGGTCGTTGCGCCGCGCCCAGGCAAGCACGTCGATGCCCTCGGCTCCGGGCATGCGCCAGTCGATGACAGCGACGTCGTACTCGTACCACTTCATCTGGTCGATGGCGTCATCGCCGCGATCGACGACGTCAACCTGATAGCCGGCCTCCCGCAGGCCCAACGCGATGATCGATTGCAGTCCTGGGTCGTCCTCGGCCACGAGGATGCGCATCAACCGCCTCCGTGCGATCGAAGCACAGTGTGCGGCGCCAGCGACCGAGGCTGCAGCGCAGAGCGCACGCGCTCAGGCGGGACCAGCCGCAGGGCGAGCACCGGGCACACCTCGACCGCACGTTCCGCAAGGTCGCGCAGGTCCTCGGGAAGCAGTCCGCCACGCACGATCGGATAGCCCCAATCGTCGAGCTCGATGACCTCCGGCAGGAGCTCGGCGCACATGCCGAACCCTTCGCAGCGGACGCGGTCGACCTGCAGGGACGTTCCCACGGCTCAGCCCCCCACCGGCCCTGTGGGGTGGGCGCAGCTCCCGCGCTGGTGCCGGTCGAACTCGTCGCGGAAGACGCGCAAGCCGCTCGTCAGCAGGGCGGCGGCACCGTCGGGGTGATGGCACGCGCCCCGACCGCTGATCTGTAGCGACCAGCGGGCGAGGTTTTCGAGGTCGCCGGGCACCGGCCGGCAGGTGGCGAGCCGCTCGAGAGCCGTCGCCATGGCTCCGAGGCCAAAGATGCACGGGCCGCACTGCCGGGCGCTCTCCGCCGCCATGTAGCCCACGATCCGCGCCGTGGCGCGGACGCCGCAGGCCTCGGCATCCAACAGACCGATGAGGCCGCAGCCGAAGCCGAGCTGCGCCTCCGCGAGCTCGATTGGATCAAGGGGCAGCTCCCACAGGTCCTCGACCGATGCCCAGCCGCCGAAGTAGCCGCCGATCAGGACAGCGCCGATCTCCGCGGTTGCTCCGCCGCTCATGGCGAGCAGCTCCGCCAGCGTGAGGCCATATTCGATCTCTCGGACTCCGGGCGCGAGGACCGGACCGCTGACGGTGACCAGGGCGGTTCCTCGTGTTCGGCACCGCCCGGCCTGGCGGTACCAGGCGTCGCCGAAGCGCGCGATGAGGGCAGCGTGGGCCAGGCTCTCGACGTTCTGGACCAGGGTCGGGCGGCTGCCGACACCGCGCTCGAAGGGGCGCTCGCGTGCAAAGGTGGGCCGGGCGTCGCGGGCGTTCAGGTAGTGCACGACCGCCGTCGACTCGCCCGAGACGTAGCCGCGTGGCGCCTCCACCAGCCGGATCGCGACCAGTTCGCGCCGGGCGCGCTCGGCGATGGCACGGCGCATCGACCGCACCGCCTCTTGGTGCTCGGTGCCCACGTAGACGACCAACTCCTCCGCGCCGATCGCCTGGGCGGCAACCAACCCGCCGTCGATGACCAGGTGGGGCCGCAGATGCATCAAGGCACGGTCTTTCGCGCTGCGCGGCTCCCCCTCCGCACCGTTCGCCACGACCACGGCCCCGCGTCTCGATCGTTCCGCCACGCTGCGCCACTTGCGCCCGACCGGGAAGCCGCCGCCGCCGCGGCCGATGAGGCCGCTGCGCTCGATCGTGGCGATGATCGCCCTCCGCGCGGACGCGCCGGGAAGCTCACCCAGGCGGGAGCGATGCTGCTCCCACGATTCCGGGCCGGCGGAGAGCAGTTGACCGGCGAGCAACCGCGGTTCGAAGGCCGGCGGCAACGTCGCGGCTTGCGGCGCGTTCGCAGGGATCGTGGCACTCGGCGCAGTGGCCAGCATTGCGTTCACGGTCACCGCCGCTCGAGGGCAGGCAACGCGCGCTCTCGCTCCGCCTGCGCCGAACGCGCGTACCCAATGCGCCAGGCCGTTGCGCCCAACGCGGCGGCGACGCACGCCCCGTCGAGGAGCCAGGACCAGACGGCGCCGGCATCGCTGCCGGTGCCGATGCCGTGGACCAGCGCGATCGGCCAGGCTGCATACGTCAGCCAGTGCACGACCCGCCAGGCGCGATGTCCCAGCGAGTTGCGGGTCAGGCTGGTGCCGGTGATCGCGATCACCAGGTAGAGCGCCACGGCCCCAAGCCCGAGCCAGATCGTTCGGTAGCGCGATGCGAACGGTACCAGCGCCGCCAGGCCGAGCGAGGTGTAGGGATCGACCACCGCCACCAGGATGTGGATGGCGAGGAAGACGAGGCTGAGCAGCGAGACCGATTGGTGCAGCTGCACCGTCAGGAAGCGCGGCCAACCAGGGCGCTGCCATCGCACCGACGTCAGGATCCCCAGGCAGACGACCCCCGTGAGCATGATCAGCGAGACGAAACCGGCCCCCCGGGTGGCGTACCACAAGATGCTCTCGCTCATGACGCCACCCTTGCCTCGCGCGGAACCGGCCAGCCCGCCATGCGGTGGATGTTGCCGTCGGTATCCATCAGGCGCGTCGGCAGGCCACGCTCGCTGAGCCATGCGGGGGCGTCGCGGCCCATGATCAGCGCGGCGGTGGCCCCGATGTTCGCGTCAACACAGGTGTCGGCGGCCACCGTGGCGGTCCGCCACGGCCCGGCCGCGGGCATGCCGGTCCGCGGATCGATGAGGTGGTGGAGCTTGACGCCGGCGCGCGTCCAGCGACGGACGGTGGTGCTGGAGGTCGCGATCGCGCCGCTCGCCATGGTAACCACCTCGCCCTGCGCCGACGGCGGCAGCGAGCTGTCCTCCGCGACGAGCACGCGCCAGCCACCGAGGGGCGGGGTTCCGGCGACCGCGATGTCTCCGCCGAGACTGACCAGGGCGCCGCTTGCGCCAGACCCGGCGAGCGCGGCCGGGGCGGCGAGATCGGCGGCGAAGGCTTTGCCGACGGCCCCGAGGTCGAGCTCGACGCCGCCTGCGATGCGTACCGTTCGGTTCTGCGGATCCAGCTCGACCGCCTGCCAGCCGGGCACCGGCTCGAGCCGAAGCGGCGAATCGGACCCGCCGGAGACCTCGCCAATCAGGGAGAAGTCGCGGTCATAGCCGATCAGCCGCATGGCGTGACCGACGGTCGGATCGACCAGCCCTTGGGTGAGACGCGCGCCCCGCAGAGCCGCGTCCAGCGCCCACGTCAACAAGGGGCTGATCGGGATGATCTGTCCGGCGCGAGCGTTCACCACACTCAGCTCACTATCCGGCCGAAAGCGGCTGTAGGTGCGGTCCACCCGGTCAAGCAGGTTGGCGACCGACCTCCGGGCGTGTGCCATCTCGCCATCAGCGACCACGAGCCTGACGGTGGTACCTAGTGCGCGCCATGTCGCGTTCTCCGTCATCTCAGGACCCGCCGCTCGTCGCCTGGCCAGAGCCGCCCGTGGATAAGCCGATCGAGCCGCTCGATTGCAGGGGTGAGTCATTGGTGGTCGTGTCGGTGCTAGCGGAGCTGCTCGCGGAGCTCGTCCCGCTGCTGGGCGTCGCCGTGGGTTGGCTCGCGGCCGTCGCCTGGCTTCCCGGGTTGCTAACCGCGGCCACCCAGCCGATGCCAAAGGTGGCGGCGAAGCCGGCCAGGGTGGCGCCCACGGTGGCGGTTCTGAGTCGTTGGACGGCCCGGCTGCGGTCGGCCGGAGTCAGGCGTTGCGCGTGCTGCATAGCCGGGATGGTGAGGAGGGGAACCTTTCGGACCGATTACGCGGCAAGTTCGTGATGGGCCTGAGATGGAGGCGTAACCGGACCGCAAGGTTGCCTGCCGAGCATGGCGGCATGAACGCACGTTGGCGGCGCGTCCCGAGACACGGATTCGCGATCGCCAGCCGTCAGCCACATGCCAGGAGGCGAACCATGACTATCCATGATCGAAACAACGGTTTCACCGGGCCAGACTCGCCGGAGCCCGCGAATCAGGCGGCGAACGAGCCGGGCGAGCCGGCCGAGCCGGCAGCGATCGAGCCAGCCGCGTCGGCTGAGCCGGGGGTGACCCTAGCGCCGTCGAGGCGGATGGGTCGCGCAGCAAAGGCGGTGGTCGCCGGCGCCTTACTTGTCAGCGGCGCGGGTGGTGCGGCGGTCCTTGGGCCGCTGGCCGCAAGTGCAGCGTCCCCATCGGCGACGCCGTCGTCCTCTCCCTCCACCTCGCGTGGCGGTACCGGCTACGGCGCTCGGGGCCACTCCGAGGCGGTCAGTGACACCTCGGTCGTCGCCAAAGCCATCGGCATCACCGAGGCCCAGCTGCTGACCGAGCTCAACGCCGGCAAGACGCCGGCCCAAGTGGCGACCGCCCACGGTGTGGCGGTCCAGAAGGTGATCGACGCGTTGGTGGCCGATGGCCTGTCCGAGCTGCAGGCCGACGTCAAGGCCGGTCGTCTGACCCAGGCCCAGGCCGACGCCATGAAGAGTCAGGTCACCCAGCGCGCCACCGACCAGGTCAACAACGGCTTGCGAGGCGGACCTCACTAGGCCGACTCGCATCCCCGTAAACCCATGCCCCGGCGGCCGGCCCCATGCCAGCCGCCGGGCTATCTGGCACTCCTTGACCTACAGCGCCCTGACCTGGCCGCCATCGCCGACGGGCGAGGATACGGGTTGCGCGAGGCCCTTGTGGGCCCGCGCGGCCTAGTGGCCGCTCCACGCTTTTTGCAGTTGTTACCTGATCGCTAGCGCAGCCTTCTGAGTCTATCCGCGGCTCTGCCGCGCGTCAGCGAAGGCGCCCTTCCCTCAAGGCCGCGACCGACTTCGCAATCCGTCGCTGGCGCGTCTCATCGGTTTTGGTCCGAGCTGGGATCGGGTCCAAGTGATGATGTTTCGCCACGCCCCGTTCCGAGCGGGAGTAGCTCAGTTGGTAGTGCGGCAGCCTTCCAAGCCTCTCCGCCTCAGCGCTGTGCTATCCCTCGTGGGGACCCGAGCGAAACACGCACAGTTATGCGCTCTGGGTTTCGCGTGAATGGCGCCTCGCATCCGCGCAGCTAGCTACGCGTCACGCGTTCCCCTGTTGCCGCCGCCCTCTCAATGGCGGCGATGACCTCGTGTCGTCGGACGGCATCGGCGAAGTCGGGCACTGTATGAGTCCCGTTGGCGATGTCTGCTGCGAACGCAGCATAGGCACGCCCGACGTTGTAAGCGGGCGTTCCTTCGAGGCTAGCGAGAGCGGGCCACTTCTGCATCAGCGCGGCCGGGACGGCAAGCTCCGCGGGCTCGCCCCCACCACGCGCTCCGGCGACCACTAGCGGAAAGATCTCGGGCAATGCGGCCTCAGCCGTGATCCGGAGCGTTCCTTCCGTTCCATTGATCTCCCAGACCAACCCGAAGCCACCGGCCACAGCCTCACGGACATGGATGCTCGCGGTTACGCCGGACGCCAGTGTGCCGATGACGGCGATCTGGTCGGCGGCCGTTTTCACGATCTGCTCGCGGGTCTTTTCGGCAGTGATCAGCGGCCGGCGAATCGCGGATAGTGCCGATAGCTCGACGAACTCACCCAGGACGTAATTGAGGGAATCCAGGCTGTGGCCGACCGCGACGGTGAGCAGGTTGGCCCCGTTGTTTGCATCGAGCATGTAGACATTCGGTTGGACCACGACATCGCCTGCGACTGACACGCCGATCATGGTCGTGGATAGGACTTCGCCGACGTAACCGTTGCTCAGCAGCTCCCTGACGAATTCGATCGCCGGCGCCTGGCGGGCCTGCAATCCGACGACCGTCCGAAGGCCTAGCTCGGCAGCGAGCGCAGCCATCGCTCTCGCGTCGTCGAGGTCGCGGCCGAGCGGCCACTCGCAATAGACGGCCGTCCCGGCGGCGAGTGCGGCCGAGACGAGCTCTCGATGGTGCGGGACCTTGACCGTAACGGCGACGACGTCGACATCGGGCTGCTCCACCATCTCAGCGTGGTGCGAGAAGACGGCGGCGACTCCGAACGCCTCGCCGGCGGCGCGCGCGGCTTCCGGGCTGCTCGCGCTGAGTGCCCGGATCTCGTAGTAGTTCGATAGTGCGCGCAGGGCCGGGATGTGAGCGGTGGCCGCCCAGCCCCAGGCAGGGTTGACACCGATGATCCCGACGCCGAGCTTCGACCCAGGCACGGCTATGGGACCCGCGCGCCGGGCACGGCCACTTCTCCGAGTGGCCGGTCGCGCTCCGCCACAGGGTCTTCCTCCGCGTCCTCGGCCGGGCGCAGGACCGTGGCCGCGACCACGAGCGCGACGAGCACGAGTCCGGCGCCGATGGCGAACGACAGTTGGTACCCCCTCGTCAGCGCCTCTGGCTCGGCGACCGACGCGGCCAGCAGCCCGTTCGCCTGCGACGCCGAGAGCGAAGCGAGGATCGACAGGCCCAGCGCTCCACCGACCTGCTGGGCGGTCATGAGCAGCCCGGAAGCGAGGCCCGAATCGCGCTCGCTGGCGCCCGCCATCCCAAGCGCCATCAGCGACGGGAACGCGAGGCCGAAGCCCACCCCAAGCGGGAGGTTCGCGCGCAGAACATCCGTGACGTAGTCAGCTTCCACCGGCACCCGCGCGAAGAGCAACAACCCGAGCGCCATGAGCGCGAGGCTCGGCAAGAGGACCGCCCGGGCGCCGAAGCGGGTGATGAGCGGCGCAGACGCGAAGGAAAGAATGGCAATGGAGACGCTGAAGGGCAGGAAGGCGAGCCCGATGGCGAGCGGGTCGTATCCAAGCACCCGCTGAAAGAACAGGCTGCCTAGGAAGAACATGCCGAACATCGCGCCGAAGATCAGCACCAGCACGACATTGGCCCCGGACACGTTGCGCGATCCGAAGACGCGGAATGGGATGAGCGGGTTCGCCGTCCGCGACTCGCGGGCCACGAAGGCGACGAGCGATCCGATCGCCACCGCCCCGAACCCGAGTGTGTGGGCCGATCCCCACCCGAAGTCGGTCGTCCGGATGATCGTGTAAACCCCGAGCAACAGCGCCGCGGTCACCAGGAGGGCACCGACCACATCGGCGCCCTTGCCGAGCCCGATCCCGCGATCGGACTCGAGCAACCGCAGGGCAAAGAACGCGGTGGCGACGCCGATCGGGACGTTGACCAGAAAGATCCAGTGCCAGTTGAGCGCCTGGGTCAGGAAACCGCCGGCCAGAAGCCCGATCGACGCGCCGGCTGCCGCGACGAAGCTGTAGATGCCGATCGCGAGTGCCCGCTCGCGCGGCTCGCCGAACATGGTCACGACCATGCTGAGGATGACCGCCGAGGTCAACGCGCCTCCGACGCCTTGGATGAACCGCGCCGCGACCAGCATCTCCTGGCCGATGGACAACCCACAAAGAAGCGAGGCTGCCGTGAACAGCGCGATGCCCGCCAGGAAGACCTGTCGCCGACCGAGGAGGTCGCCGAGCCGTCCCGCAAGCAGCAAGACGCCACCGAAGGCGATCAGGTAGGCATTAACGACCCAGGCCAGGCTCGACTGCGCGAAACCAAGATCGTTCCGGATCGAGGGAAGCGCGACGTTCACGATCGTCGCATCGAGGACGATCATCAGCATTCCGGCGCACAGGACGAGGAGGGCGAGCCAGCGCGAATCGCCACCGGCGGGAGAAGTTCGCGAGAGCGCGGGCATGATTCGAGGTCGCTCCTTGGGTGTTCTTTGCTTGCGCTAGAACCCGAGCACCTCGTCGACGAAGACGACCGTGATGCGTCCAGGAGTGATCTCCCGGTTGATGATTAGGACCTTGTTGACGGCGCTACGAATGCCGTATGCCGCCTGGGCGCGGGCATCCTCCAGCGGGAAGGCGTACTCGTTAATCCGGCGGAGGCCGTCCTCGAGGTCGGACACGATCTTCTGGGTCCCGACAACGAAAATGACTCGCCCGGCCCCGGTCACGTACGGGCCGAGCTGACTGCCACTCATCGACGCCGCGATCAACGATCCAGTCTCGGTCACGGCGTGCACACTGCCGAGCATCACGTCTGGCGCTGAGCTCAGGCGGCGGATCTCGTCGGCCTGGGTCTGGCGGTCCATGCTCCAGATCCGTGGCCGAAGGGGCTCGTATCGACCGGACTTATCGATCTCGTCGGTGATGCCTGACACATCGAGCGACTGTGAGGCGCCGTGATGCACCTGCGATCGGTCCGGGACGAGCCCAAGGACGATCCGCTTCGCTTCCGCCGCGTTGCCAGCTCTGAGCACGTTGAATCCGTTCGCTTCGAGGGCGGCCGCGGCTCGGCTCACGCGGGCCTCATCCGCAACAGTCCCGAAACGGCGGGCGATGTCCGGATCGACGTCGGGTAGGAGTTCGGCAATCACAGTTCTTTCCTTCCGGCCGCTGCGCTGATATATTTGCAACCGCAAACACCTTAGGCTCATCTGGTTGCACATGCAAGTACTTTCTGACGTGGACCTCGCTGGACTCGTGGACCGGCTGGTCGCGAACGAGCTCCCTGGCGGGCGCGGGATCGGGGCATGGCGATCGCTCCTGCGAGCCAACGCCACGCTCATGCGACAGCTCGAGACAGATCTCGAGCAGCAGACCGGCCTGGCGCTGGCCGACTACGACGTCCTGGCTCAGCTGGCGATCGCCGACGGCGAGTTGCGCATGACGGATTTGGCGAACCGCGCCCTCATCTCGCGCTCGGGCATGACTCGCCGGGTCGCCCAGCTGGTTGACGAAGGTATG
>VBGQ01000096.1:3347-6182 GCA_005882055.1 Chloroflexota bacterium | reverse complement strand
GTCGCCCTGCTCACCGCTGAGGAAGAGGTCGTCCTGGCCAAGGCCATTGAGCTCGGCGAGCTGGCCATCGAGGATCCGGCGCGAGCCCTCGTCAACCTGTACACCTGGGTCAGCACCAGCTCGGAGCCCAAGGCACGGGCCATGGCGGCCATGCGCGCCTTCGACCTGCCACGCGAGTCGCCGCGCGTCACCTCGGACGCCATCGACTGGTGGGTGAAGCGGCGCCGGCAGGTCGAGGCGCCATCGGTCAAGTTCAGCAAGGCGCGCCGGTCGCCTGACCTGGACGACGACGCACGCCAGCGCATCCTGCACGCCGAGTCGATCCTCAAGACCCTCGAGTCGGAGCCGGCTGCCGCCCTGAAGGACGCGGTCCTGTTCGGGCACAGCTATCGGTTCCGATCGCTGGACCACGCCGGTGCACCGGAGCTCGTGGAGCTCGAGCGCTGGGCTCGGGAGACGGCGCAGGGGATCGTGCGGGCCTACATCGAGGACGGCAACGACGCCATGTACCTCCGTGAGCTGGGCTACGACCCGAGCGTGCCGGCGGATACCCCGCCGGAGGAGCGCACGGGCCGGCTCATCGAGCAGGGCACCGACGCCCGCAAGCGGCTGACCGAGGCCAACCTGCGCCTGGTGGTCAGCATCGCCAAGAAGTACATCGGGCGCGGGATGAGCTTCCTGGACCTGATCCAGGAGGGGAACATCGGTCTGATCCGAGCGGTCGAGAAGTTCGAGTACGAGAAGGGCTTCAAGTTCAGCACCTACGCCACGTGGTGGATCCGGCAGGCGATCACGCGGGCCATCGCCGACCAGGCCCGGACGATCCGCATCCCGGTCCACATGGTGGAGACCATCAACCGCCTGATCCGGGTGCAGCGCACCCTGCTGCAGGAGCTGGGGCGCGAGCCGACCATCGAGGAGATCGCGCGGCGCATGAGCCGTGACGAGATCATCCGCGAGCTGCGCGAGAAGCTGCAGCGCGAGCCCACCGAGGGCGAGGTCGACGAGCGCGAGTCCCAGGGCCCGCAGAGCGTCAGCCCCGAGAAGGTGCGCGAGATCATGAAGGTCTCCCAGGAGCCGGTCAGCCTCGAGACGCCCATCGGCGAGGAGGAGGACAGCCACCTGGGCGACTTCATCCCGGACCTGGCGTCCGTGGCCCCGGCGGATGCCGCCAGCCATCAGCTCCTCAAAGAGCAGGTGGAGGGCGTGCTGGACTCCCTGACGCCGCGCGAGCGGCGCGTGCTGCAGCTCCGGTTTGGCCTGGAGGATGGTCGGTCGCGGACCCTCGAGGAGGTCGGGCGCGACTTCAACGTGACTCGCGAGCGGATCCGGCAGATCGAGGCCAAGGCGCTGCGCAAGCTGCGCCACCCGTCGCGGAGCCGGAAGCTCAAGGACTACCTGGAGTAGCGCTCAGCTACCTCTACTGGACCGATAAGGGCGGCCTGCGGGCCGCCCTTCGTCGTATCGACTGCCCGGTACTGCAGCCTCGGCGCCCGGTCCTGTCGGTTGATGCGAATCCCTGACCGGCCCGTACTACCCCTGACTGCATAGGGAGCGGCGACGGCGCGTAGCCGCCGTCGAGCTCCCAGGTTCATTCCCAGGCGAAAGGAGGGATGCCTCATCCCGAGCTGCTGCATGCCTGCTGCGCGGAGTCACGCCGAGCCCACTGGCGTCTCCGACCGCGACGACTCAAGCCCGTGGGCCCACCTGAGGACGCAAAGACCAACATGAATCGAAGCCGTAGCGCCCTGAAATGGCGACCACCTCGACGCTCCCAGCCTCGGCCACGTCTCCGTTGATGGGTCCGGCAACGTGAGCGTCGTGAAGAACGGCGGCCAGCTCGACATCAACGACCTGTATGCCTTCAAGTCGGCGTCCGCTGGTTGGACGACGCTGGCGCTGACCGTCAACCCGGCCATCAACGTCCTGGGCTCGACGACCTTTGCCTCGAACGGCGCCTACACCTTCAACATCGATACCAACGGCGACGCGCGAGCCGATCATCGGTACGTCGTCACCTTCGGCAACGCCGATCCGAACGGGATCCAACACTACGTCGTCAAGGCTGACGGCAAGGCGATGGCCTCCGGCTTCACCGGCCCGAAGGGGATGGCGCGGAACCGGGGCATCCGTGCCTTCGCCGGCCCGCGCTCCGATCCGTTCTTCTTCGACCTGATCGGCTTCCTGGGCTCGGTCAAGGGCCAGGGAACCCGCCGGTTCGATGACGGGAACCAGAGCGACTTCTTCATTGGGCTCAACACCCTGGGCATCGTGCTCGAGGTTCCGAACGCCGCCCTCGGTGGCAATGGCCACCTCATCGGTGTCTGGGCCACCACCGCCTCGCAGGATGCCAATGGTGTCTGGCACCAGGTCGACCAGATGGGCCGGCCGGCCATCAACACCGTCTTCAACGCGGCCGCGGCCGACAAGGAGGCATTCAACCACACCGCACCCGCGGACCAGCCCACGACGGCGCCCTTCCGGGCCAACGTGATTGCCACGTTGATCGCGCTCTCTGCGCTCTCTGGGACGTCGTACACACCCGAACAGGCGGGCGGCATTGCCGACCTGCTCCTGCCCGACATGCTGACCTACACCGTCGGCACGACCGCCGCCGGTCCGCTGAACGGCCGCGGCCTGGCCGATGACGTGATCGACTTCGAGCTCAACCTCGTGACCAAAGGCGCAGTGCCGACCGACATGATCGGCCCGCACAGCGACTACACCCTGGGGAGCTTCCCGTACCTCGGGACCCCGCACCCGTAGGCCCACCGGGCAGGGATGAGCCACGCCCGTCCCTGCCCACCACCCACCGTTCCAAGTACTCCGCCCGCT
>VBGQ01000096.1:0-3287 GCA_005882055.1 Chloroflexota bacterium | reverse complement strand
AGCCGGCCAGCACGGCGACCCTCCAGCAAGTCCAGACGCCGGACGGACCTCCGCCAGTGGTCACCCAATCACTCGAACGCGTCGACCAGGCGATTCGCGTCTGGTCCGGGAATCTCGCCCGGGACGCTCAGGACTTCGTGAGCGCCACGAACCTCGCGGACCTCTACTACAGCCGCGCCCGATTGACCGGGAACCTCGACGACTACACGCGTGCCACCGCAGCGGTCGAGCAGGCGCTGGTCACGTATCCCGACGGGATCGGGGCGCAGCTCCTCCACGCTCAGCTGCTGTTCGCGACCCACGACTTCGTGAAGGCCCTGGACACCGCGCAGGCGATCTTCGCAGCCAATCCCGACCAGGTTGCCGCGCTCGCGACGGTCGGCGACGCGCAGCTCGAGCTGGGGCGCTACGACGCTGCTGCTCGCTCCTTCGCAGCGCTCGCCAGGCGCGCTCCAGGCCCCGCCGTGACCGCGCGGCGGGCCCACCTCGCCGCGCTGCGCGGTCAGGTCGTCCTCGCCGACCAACTCGCTGCCCGGGCCATCCGGGAGGCGGCCGCCGCGGGATCCGCGCCGGCGGATCGATCCTGGTACGAGTACCTGGCCGGGTACCTCGCTTTCCAGTTCGGCGAGCTCCCGAGTGCCGAGCGTCATTTCCGTGCGGCGGTCGCCGATTGGCCGGGTTCCTACCTGTCGCTCGCCGGCCTCGCACGGACGCGCGCCGCGCAGGGTGCGACGAACGAAGCCATTTCGCTCTACCACAGGGCGATTGCCATCGTCCCACAGCCGGAGTTCCTCGCGGCGCTGGGTGACCTCTACGCCCTCGCCGGACGATCCGTGGACGCGGCAACCCAGTACGCGACGGTCCGCGCGATCGCCGACCTCTCCAAGGCACAGGCACAGATCTACAACCGGCAGCTCGTGCTCTTCGACGCGAATCACCGGCAGCACCTCGACGAGGCCGTTGCGCTCGCCGCGCGCGAGCTGGAGGCACGCAAGGACGTGTACGGCTGGGACGCCTATGCCTGGGCGCTGTACGCGAGCGGCCGGTACGCCGACGCGGACACGGCCATACGCTCGGCTCGTGCCGTGGGGACCGTCGACCCGCTGCTCGACTACCACCAGGGCATGATCGACGCGGCCCTCGGCCACACCGAGCAGGCACGGCAGCTCCTGACCGCGGCCCTGGATCGCAATCCGGGATTCGACGCGCTCCAGGCAGCACGTGACCGGGCCATGCTCCGTCAGCTCCCCGGCGGTTCGGGGTCATGAGCCCCCGGCTGCTCCTCCGGCGCCTGCCCCTCGCCGCCCTCGCGGCGCTGGCGGCCGCGGGCCTGCTGGCCGCGCCGGCATCGGCGCACCCGCTCGGCAACTTCACGATCAACCACTACGCCGAGATCCGGGTGGGGGAGCGCCTCGTCCAGCTGGACGTCGTGATCGATATGGCCGAGATCCCGGCCTTCACCGAGCAGCAGCGGCTGGATGCCAACCACGACGGCACGGTCAGCTCCGATGAGCTCGCCACCGCACGCCAGCCGAGCTGCCTGGCGCTGGCTCCGAGCCTGGCGTTGACGGTCGATGGCAGACCGATGGCGATGCAGCTGCGCGCGGCCGGCTTGCAGCTGCTGCCGGGCGCCGGTGGGCTCAAGACGCTGCGCACGGTGTGCGAGCTCGACGCCGTCCTCGAGTCACCTGTCGAAGGCGCGGTCACGCTGACCTTCGAGGACCGCTCGTATCCGGATCGGATCGGGTGGCGAGAGATCGTGGTCTCCGGCGACGGCACTACCGTGGCCGCACCCGGGACGGAGTCCACGAGCCCGTCTGCGCGGCTCACGCATTACCCCACCGACCTGCTCGCGCAGCCACTCGACGAGCGCAGAGCGACGATCAGCACGAGGCCCGGTGGACCAGTCCTTCCTCATCTCGTCCCGCCAGACGCGCAGGCCCTTGGCGCCTCGACCAACCCGGTCGCTGGCGTCGCCGGGGCAGTCCCGGGTGGGGTGGGGGACGAGCTGGCCTCGCTCATCGGCACGGAGGACCTTTCGTTCATCGCGATCGTGATCTCGATGCTGATCGCCGCCGGCCTGGGTGCCATTCACGCGATCTCCCCGGGACACGGCAAGACGGTGATGGCGGCCTACCTCGTCGGGACGCAGGGGACGGCGCGCCACGCGGTCGTGTTGGGACTCACGGTGACCGCGTCGCACACTCTCGGGGTGGTTGGGCTCGCCCTGCTCACGCTCGTAGCGGGCGATCTGTTGCCGCCGGAACGCCTCTATCCGGTCCTCGGGCTCGCCTCGGGACTGATCGTGGTCGCGCTGGGAACCTGGCTGCTGGTGCAGCGGGTTCGGGGCCTGCGAGCCCGGGCAGCGCATCGGACGGCGCGTGCGCACGGTGCAGACCACGCGCATGACGACGGTCATGCCTCCGATCCGGGCTTGCACCGGCACGGCGGGGTCGAGCACCGTCACGCTCCCGAGCCGGGCACGACGCTCTCCTGGCGGAGCCTGTTCGCCCTGGGCTTCGCCGGTGGGTTGGTGCCGTCTGCGAGTGCCTTGATCCTGCTGCTGGGCGCCATCTCCGCCGGTCGTCCCGCGTATGGCCTCGCGCTCGCCATTGCGTTCGGGCTGGGAATGGCTGTCGTGCTCAGCGGCATCGGCCTGCTGGTGGTTCGAGCGGGGAGGCTGCTCGATCACGCGCCTTCGCTGGGCCGTCTCGTGCGGTTCGCTCCGGCGGTGCCGTGGATCTCAGCGACTGCCGTCATGGCGGCCGGCATCTTCCTCACCAGCCAGGCGCTCGTGCAGCGGTTCTGAGCCCGGTTTTTGACCGCTCCGGGGTCGGCTGCGATAATCCCGGCCGGCCTCGCGCCCCTCTGCGAGGCGACGCTGTTCCGGCGTAGCTCAGTTGGTAGAGCGGGCGGCTGTTAACCGCTTGGTCGCAGGTTCGAGTCCTGCCGCCGGAGCCACTCTCACGCTCAAATTGGCCGGTTTCGGCCGCGTTGGCCCAGTCTTGGCCGCCCGAATCGGGCCCAAGATGACTCTCAAAATGACTCTCAGCGAGGGCTCGCTGGAGAACCTCCACCGCCTCACGCTGTTGCGCGGCGCTGACGTGGCTGTAGATCCCCATCGTCATCTTGCTCGATGCGTGACGGAGCAGCTCCTGCGCGATCCGCGGATGGACGCTAGGGGTGGGGTCGCCACGGCTCGTGCTCGTGCGACAGCCAGACCAGCTCGGGGCCAAGCGCGCGCACCAGCTCTTGGCCTTCAGTGTGCGGCTCGTCGAGCTCGCCGA
>VBGQ01000063.1 GCA_005882055.1 Chloroflexota bacterium | reverse complement strand
CATGGTCGGCGCCGATGGTCAGCCGTTGTTCCCGCGAGCCCGCTACATCGTGCAGCGGGACGAGGCCATCGCGGCTCGCGGTGACGAGCTGCGGCTGCAGGGGATCATGGAGACCGAACAGCTCGAGCTCGTCCGCGCGGCACGCCAGCTCGCCGAGATCCATGGCGAGGTCGAGGTGATGCCCGGCGTGACGGTGCTGCCGACCGGTGGCCACACGCGCGGATCCCAGGCGGTGATGATCGGTCAGGCGGCCGAAGGGCCCGCAGCCGAGGCGGCGGGTGGTCGGCAGCCCCGGGCGATCTTCTTTGGCGACCTGATCCCGACCCGATGGCAGCTGCCGGTGCGCTGGACGAGCGCCTTCGACGACTACCCGGTCGATGCAGTCGAGGCGCGCAACCGGCTGCTGAGCCGTGCCATCGACGAGGAATGGTGGTGCTACTTCACCCACGATCCGGGCGACTTGCCGGTGCAGCTCGAGCGAACCGACAAGGGCGCGGTCGCCGTCCGAGGCGCTGCGGGCGGTATGGGGGGTTCCGCGGCCGCGGTATAGTCCCATCCGCGGAGGCCAATGTGCCCGTGCCCGGCGCGGGTCGAAAGAGTCTGGCAGACATGGCGACCGAGGCCCCCGGGGGAGATGTGCTCATCGTCGAAGACGATCCCGCGCTGCGCGAGGTCTACGGCGAGGTGCTCGGCGGCGAGGGGTTCGGCATCCGTCTCGCAGCGGACGGGCGCCAGGCGCTCGCGCTGCTCGACGCGGAGCCGGAGCCGCCCTGCGCGATCGTGCTCGACCTGCGGATGCCGGGCATGAACGGCTGGGAGTTCGCGGATCGCCTGCGCGATACCGCACGTTGGCAGGACGTGCCGATCGTCGTCGTTGCCGCCCACTACCTGGTTGCCGACGAAGCAGGCCGGATTGGGGCCGCTTCATGGCTCCAGAAGCCGGTCACCCTCGACCGCCTGGTGGCAGCCGTGCGTGGAGCGTGTACAAGCCTTGGTGGCGTCGCCTGAGCATGGCCAAGGTGCGGTCTGAGACGGCCTCCGCGGCGCGAGGCGCGAGCCGCGCCAGAGGCGGGGGACGACGAGCCGGGTCGGCCATCAAGACCACCGAAGGCGGCTGGGTTGGGTCCACCGAGCAGCTGTACATGGTCCTCCAGGAGGCTGGCGACGCGATCACGGTGGTGGACGTGACCGGGCAGCTGCGCTACGCGAACAAGGCAGCCGCCACCGCCATGGGTTTCGAGGATCCTGCGGACGCGGTCAGCCTGCCGAGCGAGGAGCTGCTGGCCCACTTCGAGCTGCTCGACGCCGACGGTAAACCGCTCCTGGAAGAGGCGCTGCCCGGCCGTCGGGCGCAGCGCGAAGGCTCGGCGCCGGAAGGCCTGGTTCGCTTCCGCATCAGGGCGACCGGCGAGGAGCGCTGGTCGCTGGTGCGTCCTGCGGTGGTCCGGGCACCCGGTGGACAGGTGCAGTTCGTGATCAACTCCTTCCATGACGTCACCGCCCTCAAGGAGACGGAGCGACGCCTCACGCTGCTCGCTGATGCGGGTTCGATCCTGGGCAAGTCGGTCGACTACCAGGAGTCACTCAACGAGCTGGCGCGCATGGTGGTGCCCCAGCTCGCCGATTGGTGCGTCGTCGACCTGGTCGAGCCAGAGAGCGGCCTGCGGCGGGTCGCCGTCGCGCACGAGGACGCCAGCCTGGTCGAGCTCGCCGAAGAGGTCCAGCGGCGATGGCCGTCCAACACGGAAGAAGGAGCAACAGGAGATGTCCTCAAGAGTGGTGAGCCGCTCCTGTTGCCGGTCATCACCGAAGAGCAGCTGCTCACCGCGGCTCGCGACGAAGAGCACGGCAGGTACCTGCGTGCCCTTGGCCTGAACTCGGTCGCGATCCTGCCGCTCACGGCCCGTGGGCGGGTGCTCGGCCTGCTGACCCTGGTCCGCTCGGACCGATCACGTGCCTTCGGCGAGGAGGAGCTCCCGCTCCTCGGCGAGCTCGCGGCGCGGGCGGGAACAGCGATCGACAATTCGCGTCTGCTCCACGAGGCGACCGAGGCGGTGCGCCTGCGGGACGACTTCCTGGCGATCGCCTCGCACGACATGCGCACGCCGCTTGCCGCGATCCTTGGCTACCTGCAGCTCGGCCTGCGTCGCGCCAAGCGAGTCGAAGAGCCCGGCAGCGAGAAGCTGGTGGAGTACCTCAGCGCCGCGGAGAGCATGGCCGGACGCCTGACCGATCTGGTCGCGGACCTGATGGACGTGAGCCTGCTGCGCAGCGGTCGACCGATCGCCCTCGAGATGGTCGAGCTCGAGGTTGCACCCGTGCTCGAGCGCGTCATCGACGTCCACCAGAAGCTGGCGCGCACGCATCGGTTCGCCTTCGTCCACGATGCTCCGGTGGTGGTGCAGGCTGACCTGCGACGCTTCGAACGGGTGCTCGACAACCTGCTGAGCAACGCCGTGAAGTTCTCCTCCGCCGGCGGAGAGGTGCGGGTCACCCTCGATGAGAAAGGGGGCATGGCGCGCATCACCGTGCGCGACCAGGGGCTCGGCATCCCCACGGCGGACCTGCCCGAGCTGTTCACCCGCTTCCGCCGCGCCTCGAACGTCGCGGGGGTGCGCGGCACCGGTCTGGGGCTCGCCGGCTCGCGCGAGATCATCCGGCAGATGGGCGGCGAGATCGAGGTCAGCAGCCGGGAGGGCAAGGGATCGAGCTTCGTGGTCACCCTTCCCGTGACGGGCGGGTGACGGATCTGGGGAGGGGTGCCACCGCCCTGCTGGTGGTGGCGGCGCTCGTCGCCGCCTGCACCGCATCCGGCGGCTCGACGGAGCCGCCCACCGGAGTCTGCGTGAAGACCGATGCCTCGAATACCGTGACCCTGACCGCCAACAACCTCCAGTTCAGCACCGCGTGCATCGAGGCGATCGTAGGCAAGCCCATCGTCATCCACTTCGCCAACCAGGAGGCGGTCCCGCACGACCTCGCGGTCTACAAGGACAACACCAAGCAGCAGCCGCTGGGGAAGACCGACGTCATCACCGGACCAAACGCGTCCGCGACGCTGACCATCCCGCCCCAGCTGCCGGGCCGCCTCTACTTCGAGTGCACCATCCACACATCGATGAATGGCTCGCTCGTCGTTCGGGGAGACGCTCCAGCTCCTTGACCTCGCCCGGGCTGTCGTCAGGCGAGGAGGGAACGGACCTCGCTCTCGGTCATCGGCGCCTCGAGGCGATCCACGCCGTCCAGGCTGATGACCGGCACGCGAAAGCCATAGCGCACGATCAGGGCATCATCGGAATCGACGTCGATGTGCTCGTAGGCGCTGGGTCCGACGACGCGGTCGAGCAGGACCCGCACCTCGTCGCACAGGTGGCAATCGGCCCGTTCGTACAGGACGACCCGTCGTTCCGGCGGCTGCTGCGTCACCGCTCCTCCCGCTCGGGTGGGATAGGATGGGCGCACGGCGCCCCCGTAGCTCAGAGGATAGAGCGCCGCCGTCCTAAGGCGGGCGTCGGGGGTTCGAGTCCCTCCGGGGGCGCCACCCGACCGGCACGGAGGAGCGCATGAGCGAGCGAACCTGGCCGGCACTGGTTGCCGAGGCGGTCGGCACCTTTCTCTTCTTCTTCGTGGGCGCCGGCGCCATCGTGGTCACCACCATCGCCGGTCCAGGCGGCCCCGGCCTGGTCGGCGTCGCGCTGGCCCATGGCCTGGTGTTGGCGGTGCTGGTGAGCGCTCTCGCCGCGGTTGGCAGCGGCCAGTTCAATCCGGCCGTCTCGTTCGCGCTGTGGGTCGCCGGCCGGATGGGGGCCGCGCGCGCCGGCATGTTCGTGGTTGCCCAGCTCGCCGGGGCCTTGGCGGCTGGTCTCCTGCTGCGCCTCCTCTTCGCGCCAGCCGCGTGGGGTCCAACCCACATCGGCACGCCGGCTCTCGGCGCCGGCGTTAGCCCAGCTGCCGGGATCGCCATCGAGGCCGTCCTGACCGTGATCCTGATCCTCGTGGTGTTCGGCACCGCGGTCGACGCTCGAGCGCCGAGTCTGGGCGGGATGGCAATCGGTCTGGCGGTGGCAGCTGACATCCTGATGGGCGGTCCGCTCACCGGGGCCGCGATGAACCCCGCCCGTTGGTTTGGTCCTGCGTTGGCGGCCGGAGCGCTGGAAAACTGGTACGTGTGGTGGGTCGGGCCGCTCATCGGCGCGGCAGCGGCCGGCCTGCTCTATCGGTTCGTCTTCGCCACGCGCGCGGAAGAAGTGGCATTGCCGGAGGCGGCCGGGATCGGTCTAGAGGAAGAAGGAGAACGCTCCCTGTAGGCGCCAGAAGGCGTTGGCCAGGATCAGCACCCCAACAAGCATGATGAAGACTCCGGCCACGACCGCCACCACTCGGTGGCCCCGGCGTAGGAGTGCGATCACCGGTCGCAGGCGCGGGAGCGCCAGCGCGGCCGCGAGGAAGGGAATCGCCAGGCCCGCGGAGTAGGCCGTCAGGAGGAGGATGGCCACCGGTCCGCTGTTCGTCGAGGCGCCCATCGTCAGGATCGCTCCAAGGACCGGACCGATGCATGGCGTCCAACCCACCGCCACCAGGGCGCCGAGCGCCAGCGCTCGGGCGACGCGCCCGGGCGGCAAGGCGCCCGGAGGAGGGCTCGGCAGCGACAACCGGTCCAGCACCGGCCCAAGGACGCCGGTCGTCAGCAGGCCAATGGCGATCACCGCAAGGCCTGCGAGCTGTCGGATCGGTTCGACCTGGAAGAGGGCTCCGCCCAACAGGCCGATGGGCGTGCCGACCAGCACAAACACGGCGCTGAAGCCAATGACGAACAGGAGCGCTTGACCGATGACGGGGCGCCCCGAAGGCACGACGATGGCCCCGGCTGCGCCTGGCGAAGCGAGCACACCGACCGATGGGTCCGCACCCGCCGTCTCGCCGAGAAACGCGAGGTAGACAGGGATCAGCGCCAGCACGCAGGGCGACGCGAACGAGATGACCGCCCGCGCCCGACGTGGATGGCTCCTGGACGATGGGCTGCGCGATGATCCACAGAGACAGGACCGTGTAGGCCACCATCAGCGTTGCGAGCGGTACTCCGGCACGAAGGGGACGCAGCGGTGCATCACGCAAAGCGATCCGGTGGGACAAAACGATCGCCGCGATGTGGCCGAGCACGATTGCCGCCACTGATCCGTACCACACCAGGCTGGTGGGGATCTCGAGCGGGGGAGCCTGGGCCAGCGGATCCCGCAGGAGCTCCGGAACCCACACCACCCCCTGGATCACCAGGGTCAGGTAGTGGGCTATCAGGTACCCGCCGGCGATGGGCAGGAGCGTCGCGGCATAGGCACCCACCACCGTGCCGAGTCGGGCGGGCGTTCCCTCGCTCAATCGCCGCGTGACGGCGGCTCCGGTCACGAAGACGACGAGGAAGAGCAGCCAGATTCCGAGCAGGCCCAGCGTTCCGACCACCAGGAACGCCTCGAACCCTCCCAGCGAAGGTTGGAACACCGGCAGAAGGCTGTTCTCGAGGTCCTGCCATTGCGCTGTCTGGCGGAATCCGTCGTAGCTCACGCCGGCAAGCGCCAGGAGGATGAAGCCGGCGTCGGACCAACCTCCGGTACGCACCTCGGTGAGGCCCGCGAACCAGGGTCGAAGCTCTGGCCGGCGCTCGGTGGCGTCGGCTGCGACCGCGCATTCGGGGCAGTCCACGCAGCTGTCCGGATCACATCGCTCCTGGCCTACGCGTCCGAAGCAGGCCATGCCAACCAGCGTGACGAGCGTGTAGCCGGCCATCAGCGCGCCGACTGAGCCCGCCTCGGTGGCCCCGGGAAGGACGAGCTCGGACCAGACCCCCGCGAAGAGCAGCAGCACCGCCGGCCATCGTGCCGCGCGCGACGGATAGACCAGCCCCAGGTCGAGCCGATCGAAGCCAAGGAAGCGGGCGAGCCGCTCGAGCAGCGCGAACGTGGTGCGGAATGGGCTCAGCGCGGGCCAGGGATTTCCCAGGAGCTCCGCCGCGATCGGCAGCGCCGCCCAAACGAAGATCCACAGCCCGATAGCTGGGATGGGGGTCTCCCCGCCGATCGCGAACGCGGCGACGATGGCGCCGTACCACCAGATCATGCCCACCGCGGCGAGCAGCCAACCGAGCACCAGCGAGGGGAGGAGCGGGATCCGCAGGCGGGGGTAGCGCGGCGCATCGGTCCCGACCTTCACGACGGTGGCCGACACGAGGAACGCCGCGGCGACGGCGAGGCCGGCGCCGCCGAGCTGCAGCCAGAGGGGGATGGGGGACTGGAATGGCTTCCCGACCGCATGGGCCAGCACCGAACCTCCGGGCAGCAGGCTCAGCGCCGCGACTGCCAGTCCGGAGAGGAGGACGGGGACGAGCGGCCTCGATCGTTGGCCCCGGATCACTCGCCGGGCCTCCATCTGCTGTGCAGGTAGTTCACCAGGTCCCAGCGCTCATTCTCTGAGAGGGTTGTCGCAAAGGATGGCATCTTCGTGCCCGCCAACCCGTTGGTCACCAGGTACTGCAGCTGGGCATCGCTCATGCGGGGGACGACGGCGCCGATGGCTCCAGGGGCCGGAAGCATGCCGGCGGCCTGTGGCCCCTGTCCCGACCCATCGTCTCCATGGCAGGTCGCACAGTTCGCAAGGAAGATCAGCCTGCCGCGCGCGACAGACTCGGCGCTTGCGGCGATCGGATTCGAGCGCGGTGACGCGCCGCGGTTCGCCGCCTCTACCACCGAGCGCGATCCGATTCCGAGCGCCATCACCACCGCCACCACCACGAAGCCGAGCCTGGCGGGCGCCATCCAGGGCAGTGAGCCGGCAGCTGTTGCAGGTCGCGCCCGTTCGACGAGGGCGAGTGCCGCCAGCGCTAGCAGCGGCACGCAGAGAAGCAGCCAGCCCCCCAGGCCGTCCGGCAGCACCCACAGCACGCCCAGCACGGCGGGCACCCCCACGCCGGTGTCGGGTGGAGGCACGACCTGGGCGGGGATCGGGTCCTGCACGCTGAGCGGGAACGACGCTGACTCGAGCCGATCTGCGCGTTGCACGAGGACGCCGATGGTCCAGGTGCCCACCTGTGGCGTATACGCCCCCTGCGCGCTCCAGATCGCGGTGTCCGGCGTGCGGCTCATCGCCACCCTGGTGGTCTCGAGCCCCGTGGAGGCGGGAGGCCTGAACTCCATCGCCACCGCGTGCACGTCGGTGCGCGGCGCGCCGGTGGCTGCATCCGCGACGGCCACCTGGTAGAGCTGGTCCCCCGGGGCAGGAATGCTGATCGCCGCGTGCACCGTCGACGTGCCCGCGGTGCCGTACAGGTGCTCCGTCTGGTTCGCGGAGGCCGATAGGATCGGGACCCGGCTGGCAGCGGGCTGGACGCTCAGCATCGTGGCGGCCACAGCCACTGCCGCGAGACCGATCAGCGCCTCCGCCGTAACGAGCGTCGTCGCGCGGGCGGTGGACCGGCGGCGCACGAGGAGGTAGTTGACCGCGCCGATCGCGACCGCTGCGGAGAAGAGGGTCGCCTTGGCCAGCACCAGGTCGCCGTACTGGCTGGCGACGATGTTGCGTGCCTGCCCGATGACGATGGGCGAGTTGGCGAGGCCCGTGAGTACCACCAGCGGCGCAGCGATCATTGCCACCCGCGAGTGGCGCGCCAGCGCCGCGCCCAGGATGGCCCTTCTATCGGTCTTGGCTCCGCGAAGGTGCCAGGCGAGCACTGACAGCCCCCCGAGCGTGCCGAGCCATGACGCGACGCCGACGAGGTGGAGCCAGTCGATCGTCGCGAAGATCGGTCCACCGCCGGAGAAGGCATGCCCGGCGAAGCTCATCCCAGCAAGGGCAGCCGCGCTTGCGACGAGCACCACGGTCAGCAGGATCCCGTCCACGTCGCTCGGGAGCCGCCGCCGTCGTGCCTGGCCGACCGCCACGAAGCGCGTGGCGGCGAGCAGGAACGTCGCTCCCACTCCTGCCAATGCCACGCGCATGGCGATGGCGAAGGGCGTCCAGCCGAACGGGGCGGCGAAGTCGAGCGGAAGGCCGCCGTGGATCGGGCGACCTTGCCCGCTCGGACCAATCGCAGCGGCCGCCAGCGTGAGAAAGATCGCCAGGGCGAGAAAGGCGCCGGAGGCGATGAGGGTGATGGCGCCCCATGGTTCGGCGGCCGGCAGATCTCGCGCCGCCTGCGCTCCTTGGCGCATCACGGCCATTGCCGGCCGGGCAGAGGCGAGCCAGAAGAGCGCCATGCCGAAGAGCACCAGGAGCAGGACGAGGGCCGCCCACCGCGCGAGCACCGTGGTCGGCTCGGCGGACGGCGAGGCAGAGGTGGCGCTGCCAATGGGACCCGGTTGCGTCCGCGTCGGATCGACCAGGAATGCGTATTGGCCGGTGGTCACGTGGCCATCGGTTGCAGATGTGACGCGGTACGTGACGGTGTAGACGCCGGGTTGCAGCGACGGCACCGAGACGGAGGCGACGGTCGCGGCGTGGTTGACGCGGAGGGCTCCCATTCCGGCCACCGGCCGCCCGTCGGGGCTCAGCAGGGAGACCGAGGAGTTGCCGGGGTCGATCGCCTCCGTGAAGTTCAGCACGAGCTGGGGCGGTGAGGCGGTGATGCTCGCGTTGGCCGCTGGATCCGCGCTGAGCAGCTCCGCGTGACCGTGCGCCGTTCCGGCGGTCGCGATCAGGACGGCAACCGCGACCCCCGCCGCGACCGGCAGCGGTCGGAGCGCGCGGGGGCGCTCAGTCCTCCGCGAAGAACGGGTCATCGCCGTAGCGCTCGAGCCAGCGGCGGCGCATGAGGCGCAGCGTGGCGACGACCACCGCGTCGGGCGTGCCCGGCGGCATCAGGCTCGCCAGCCCGGCCTTGACCTGCTCCGAACCCACGACGCCCAGGAGGGCGAGCTAATCGCGGACACGCTGGCCGGGTGTCTTGCCCTCCCCACGCATCTGGACCAGCACATCTGCCTCATGCTCGAGAGCACCTTCGTAGTCCGCATCCGGGCGATCCAGGTCCGCCTGCAGAGCCGGAACGAAGTCAAGCCGCGGGTCCGAGTAGGCCCAGCGCACGAAGCTGTCGAAGGTTCCGCCGGCGCGGTCATGGTGTCCGCTGTGGAACTGCTGCAGATAGCGCTGGCGCTCAGCTTCCGACCTGGTCAGTGCGATCTGGGCGATCTGGCGCATCTCCGGCGTCCAGCGCCGCAACGACTCCACGAACTGGTGCAGGGTCAGGCTGCCCGGAGTCTGCGGCCGGAACCGGTGCTCGTGGGTGGCATGCACGGGCCCGTATACTACCGGCCGTGCGCCGCCAGCCCCGCGCGCCGACCCCGCCCCGCGCGCTCTCGCCCACCTCCTTGCCTCGTTCGTCGCCTCCGGCATGCCCCCGGCATCACCGCGCCGCAACGCCTTGAGGCGTGCCGCGGCGGCCCTTGCCGCGCTCTTCCTCCTCGCCTCGGTCATCGGCCTCCAGCGCCTCCCCGCCAGGGGCGCGGACGCACCGCTGCGCTATCTGGGTGGCGAGGTGAAGACGCTCGACCCGGCGCGGATCGCGGACGCGGGTGATGTCCAGCTCCTCCTCCAGCTGTACGCCGGACTGACCCGGCTGGACGAGGAAGGGAACGTCTACCCGAGCATCGCCCGCTCGTGGGACGTGAGCGGCGACGGGCGCACATACACCTTCCACCTGCGCAGTGGGCTGAGCTTCTCCGACGGATCGCCCCTGGACGCGAGCGACGTTCGCCGGTCGTGGCTTCGGCTGCTCGACCCAGCCGTCCAGGCCACCGCCCCGGACGTCCTGAACGTGATCACGGGAGCCGCGGAGCGTGCCTCAGGATCCGGGAGCGAGTCCGCGGTGGGCATCGAGGCGCGCGACGCGACGACGCTGATCGTCCGCCTCCGCCACGCGGCCAGCTATTTCACGTCGATCACCGCGACTCCTTCGACCTTCGTGGTGCCGCGCACCGCAACGTCCTCCGGAACATGGCAGACGGCGGACCATTTCGTCGGATCGGGCCCGTACACGGCCAGCGGGCTTACGGGTACCACCCTGGTGATGAAGGCCAATCCGCACTACGCCGGTTCGGCGCCGCCCATCGGAGAGATCGACTGGCTGACCGACCTCACCGGGGACGCGGTAACGGCCTACGCCGACAACAAGCTCGACCTGGCGGAGATCGGCGGATCGGACGCCACCTGGATCGCGTATGACCACGACCTGGGCCCCGCGCTGCATCGAGCCGCGGCACTCTCGGTCGAGTACATCGGGTTCGATACCACGCGCCCTCCCTTCGGGGATGCGCGGGTCCGTCGTGCATTCGCGCTTGCGCTCGATGTGCCCAGGCTGGTCGAGCTCGCCGACGGCGCCTCCGCAACCGCGGCGAACTCGGTCGTGCCGCCGGCGATCCAGCCGGCGGGACTCTCTGCTGCCTCGGCCGCGAGCCCGCAGGAAGCCAATCGGCTGCTCGATGAAGCCGGATTCACGGATCGCACGAAGCTCGGCACCATCACGGTCACGGTCCCGACCTTCTTTGACGCTTCTCCGATCGTCGCCACCTGGCGCAAGGAGCTGCGCGTGGCGGTGAAGGTCGAGAGCATGGCCTTCGGCGACTACTTCACCGCGCTCGACGGAGGTCGGATCCCGCAGGTCTTCGCCATCAATTGGGTCGCCGACTACCCGTCGCCCCACGCGCTGTACGACCTGCTGCTCTCTCCGGGCGCTCGCAGCAACTACGGTCGGTGGAACGACCCACGCTTCGCCCAGCTCCTCGATGCGGCGGCCGCAGCCACCGGGAAGGTGCAGCAAGCAGCGGCCTACGCGAAGGTCGAGGCCGAGGTCGACGACCAGGCTCCCATGGTCCCCTGGTCGTACGACGAGTCCAGCTGGCTGGTGCGACCGGGCCTGCAGGGCCTTGGAACGCTCACCGTCGGACTGCTCGACTTTGGCCTGGTGAGTCGCAGCTGATGCGGCGCGTGCATCACCTTCCGCTTGGGCTTCCGCTTGCCATCGGCCTGCTGCTAGTGGTCGCGCTTGGCGTCGCCGCGCCGGTGGAGGGCTTCACCGGTTTTGGACCGATGAGCGCTTCCGAGCAGTACGGCAAGGCGATCACCTTCAAGGTCGTCCTCCCGGGGGGCGCGCCCGATCGCCTCGAGCTGCTGATCGACTTCGGCATCGATCCGGACGGGACCTTCGTGGCACCCGTCGAGGTCGCAGGTTCAGCCGCGACGTACACCTGGGACGCCTCCGACCAATACCTCACACCCAATACCCCCATCAAATACCGATGGCGCGCAACCAGCGGGTCCACCGTCACCGAGAGCGCTGCGGGGAGCCTTCGCTACGCCGACAACCGACCCGGCCTGGACTGGCATTCCGCGCAGATGGGCGACGCCACCGTGCATTGGTACGGCAGCTCCGAGGCGAGGGCACGCCGCTTTGGCGACCTGACTGGCGGGGCCGTGTCGCGCGCGGAGAAGGTCCTTGGGCACACCCTGGATGGGCCGGTCGACATCTTCGTCTACGTCACCCACGACGACTTCTTTGGCGCCCTGGGCCCGGGCGCCCGGGAATGGACCGGCGCCGCCACCTTCCCGGGCATCCGCACCGTGTTCATGTGGCTCGGCGGCGGCTCCAGCGACTACCTGGATCGCGCCCTCGCCCACGAGGTGACCCACGTCGTGTTCTTTGACGCGACCCGCAACGACTTCCACCAGGCTCCGCTCTGGCTGAACGAAGGCTTCGCGGTCTGGTCCGAGGGGCAGAACGCCGATGCGCAGGCGGCCACCGTCCGCTCCGAGGTGTCCACCGGCCTGATCAGCTTCAGCGCCATGACCGATGCCTTCCCGATCGGCGCCCGCGGGTCGGCCCTCTCGTACGCGGAAGGCACGACCATGGTCGACCGGATCATGCGGATGTACGGCGACAAGGCCATGAGCGGCATCGCGGCCGCGTACCGGACCGGGGCAACCGATGACGAGGCGCTTCGCGCCGGGACCGGCGTGCCCTCCGCTCAGCTGTTCTCGGATTACTTCCGTTCCTTCGGCGCTGCGGAACCCAAGCCAGTCCCGGCGGCCAGCATCGGGCCCTCGATCGTGCGGGCAGGCGCTAGCCCGGCGACCGCCGGCCAGGGCACGAGTGGCCCGAACGGAGCGCCTGCCGAGCCCGCGACCGGCCAGGGCAGCCTGCCGCTCGCCGTCTGGGCGGTCGTGGGGGTGGCCATCATCGCGCTCGCACTGGGCGGGCTGCTTCTCGTGCGCCGTCAACGCCGGCAGCGCGGAGATGCCGCATGAGCACGAGGGACGCGCGGTCGTCACCGGCGGCTCGACTGCTTTCGGCGCGACCACGCTTCCGGTTCGCGGCTTGGGCGCTCTCGATCGGCCTGGCGCTGGCGGTCATCGGTTTCGCGGCCGCCACCCAGTGGAAGGGGAGCGTCGCGCGCCAGGAGTACACCTCCTCGGCGCAGCAGGTGCTGGCCGCGCAGGTGGTTGGGCTCGAGCAGGAGCAGAAGTCGCTGCGGGACCGGCTGGCCAACGCCGACCGGCAGGTGCAGACCTTCCAGAGCGCCAGCGCCGGCTCGCAGACCACGCTCGCCCAGCTGAACCGGGACCTCGCCGCCGCCCGCCTGGCGGCAGGGCTGACCAAGGTCACCGGGCCTGGCGCGGTCATCGAGATCGCCGACTCGAAACGCCCGGTGCCCGCCGGTGACAACCCCGCCAACTACATCGTGCTGGTCGACGACCTGCACGACATCGTCACTGCCCTGTGGGCATCGGGCGCTGAGGCGATCACGATCAACGGGGAGCGATTGGTGAGCACCTCGTCGATCTACGGCGTCGGCTCGTCGATCCTGGTCAACACCGCGTTCCTCTCGCCGACGTTCCGGATCGAGGCGATCGGGCCGCAGGATCTCCTTGACCGATTTCTTGCGAACCCCGCCTACCTCTCGGCGCGGGTGGCGCATCGCATCGACGCCTTCGGCCTCGAGTTTGCGACCCAGCAGAGCGGGTCGTTGACGCTGCCCGCATTCGTGGGCAACACGCGGTTCCGCTGGGCCGTCCCGGAGGGGAGCTGATGGGATCGCGCATCGCACAGCTGAGCATGAGCGGCGTGGCACTCCTCATCGGTCTGTTGCTGGTTGGGCAGCTGCGCTCCCAGGCGCGCCCAACGGAGATCAGCACCCTCTCGGCGCAGGACCTGTCGACCCTGATCGAGACGCTCTCCGATCGGAACCGTGAGCTGCGCTCCGGGCTCAGCGATGTCCAGGAGCAGCTTCGCGAATACCGGCTGGCGGAGACCCAGGGACAGAGCGCGCTCGACGTGAGCCGAGAGGACCTGCGTCGCATCGCCGCGTTCAGCGGGCAGACCGCGGTGATCGGGCAGGGACTGATCCTTCGCGTCAACGGCGAGCTGGATCCCATCGCCGTGAACGATCTGCTCAACGAGCTCCGCAATGCCGGCGCCGAGGCGATCGCAGTCGACCAGGTCCGGATCACCGCCGGGTCCGTGTGCGTGCTGGGAACCGGCACCCTCGAGATCGACGGCACCCAGATCGGCCGCTCGTTCAGCATTCGCGCCGTCGGCGACCCCGACGGCCTGCTCACCGCCCTCCAGCGCCCGGGCGGCATCATCACCCAGCTCAAGCTGTTCGTGAACGCCACTATCGACGCAAGCCAGGCCCAGTCCGTTGAGATCCCGGCCACTCGCGAGGACCTGCAGCCGAGGGTAGCCAAGGCCGTCCCGTGATCCGGGTGCCCGTCCGGCCTCGCATGCTAGAGTGGCCGCCTGGCCGGCCGAGCGCCACGAGGTGCCGCCGCGTACCACCCCTCTTCCGACTGGTGTCATGCAGGAGCTGATCGACCGCGCCCTCGATGCCGCACAGCGTTCCGGGGCGAGCTACGCCGACATTCGCATCGTCGAACGTGACGGCGAGTCACTGACCGTCAAGAACGGCGCCCTCGAATCCGCGGAGGCGTCGCGTACGGCCGGCCTGGGGGTGCGTCTCCTGCTCGATGGAGCCTGGGGGTTCGCATCCAGCGCCCTGCTCGAGCCGGATGAGGCCGAGCGTGTCGCGCGGGAAGCGACAGACGTTGCCCGCGCCAGCGCGAGCGCCCGCCGTGACGACGTGGAGCTCGATGACACCCCTCCGGCGCGCGGGCAGTACGCGACTCCGGTCACCGAGGATCCCTTCAGCATCTCGCTCGACGAGAAGCTGCGCATCCTGCTCGAGGCAGATCGCGAGATGGCCGCGGTGCCCGGCGTGACGATCCGCGAGGGTTCCCTCGACTGGGGCCGCGAGCGTAAGACCTTCGCCTCCAGCGAGGGCGCTCACACCGAGCAGGAGATCGTGGAGGCCGGCGGGGGGATCGAGGCGACCGCGGTCAACGACAGCGAGGTCCAGCTCCGAAGCTATCCGCAGGGAAGCGGCGGGCAGCTCGTCACTGGTGGGTTCGAGGCGGTTCGCGGCCTTGACCTGCCCGGCAACGGCCGGCGGATCGCAGAGGAGGCGGTCGCCCTGCTGGACGCTCCGCAATGCCCCGCCGGTGAGATGACGGTGATCCTCGAGTCGAGCCAGCTTGCGCAGCAGGTCCACGAGTCCTGTGGCCACCCCATCGAGCTGGATCGGGTCCTTGGCATGGAGGCCTCGTTCGCGGGGACCTCGTTCCTGACTCTCGACAAGCTCGAGGGCTTCCGCTACGGGAGCGAGCTCGTCAACATCGACGCGGACGCCACGGCAGCCGGGGGCCTCGGCACCTTTGGCTGGGACGACGAGGGCATCCCCGCCCAGAACGTCCCCATCGTCTCGGCGGGGGAGTTCGTTGGGTACCTCACCAGCCGCGAGACCGCGCCGCGCATCGGTCGGCGCAGCATGGGCAGCAGCCGCGCCTGGGGCTGGAACCGGATCCCGCTCATCCGCATGACGAACATCAGCCTGCGTCCGGGGAGCGACGGGGGACTGGAGGACCTGATCTCCGACACGAGCGATGGCATCTACCTGGAGACGAATCGATCGTGGAGCATCGACGACCGCCGGCTGAACTTCCAGTTCGGCACGCAGGTCGGGTGGCTGATCAAGAACGGGCGGCGCACGACGCTCGTCCGCAACCCCACCTACACGGGTATCACCCCACGATTCTGGGCGGGGTGCGACGCGATTGCCGACGCCAGCGCATGGGTGCAGTGGGGCGTTCCCAACTGCGGCAAGGGTGAGCCGATGCAGACCGGGCACGTTGGCCATGGCGCCAGCCCGGCCCGGTTCCGCAACGTGCAGGTCGGGGTGGGCCGATGGTGAACGACGGACGCCATGACCCAGAGGCGGTGCGACGGCTGCTGGCTCGCACCCTGGCGAGCGTTCGCGGCGGAGACGCGGAGGCCGTCTACATGGCTCGCGACTTCGGGCTGACGCGCTTCGCGAACTCACAGATCCACCAGAACGTGGTCGAGCACGACGCCACGCTGCGCGTGCGCCTGACCGATGACGGCCGCACCGGGGTGGCCTCCACGAACCGGCTCGATGACGAGGGACTGCGCGATGTCCTGGGCCGAGCGCAGGCGATCCGCGATCGCGCGGCGCGAAATCCGGATGGGGCGCCGATGCCGGAGGGAATCGCGACGTCGCATGCGTCGTTCGGAAGTGCCGAGGCAACCACGGCCGCGGATCCATCGACGCGCGCCGCGGCAGCCCGAGCCGTGATTGCCGCCTCGGATGGCGCCGACCTCATGGCCAGCGGAGCCTTCTCGACTGAGACGCAGACCATGGGCGTGGCCAACACACGCGGCGTCGAGCGGTCCGAGACGAGCACGCTCGCCAAGCTGGTCACGGTGGTGATGGACGACGGCGGTGGGTCTGGCTACAGCCAGGCTTGCTCGATCGACGTGACCGATATCGATGGCTCGCTGGTCGGCGCGGAGGCTGTCGACAAGGCGCTGCGATCCGCGGGGGCGAGCGACCTGGAACCCGGGGAGTATCCGGTCGTCCGATCCCACCGGCGCTCCCGCCACGATCGATTTCGAAGGGGTCCCCAAGCGCCGGGTCGACCTCGTGTCCCGCGGCGTCGCCCAGGGCCTGGTGCACGACACGCTGACCGCACAGCGCGCCGGCACCGAGTCGACAGGTCATGGTCTCCCGGCGCCCAACAGCTGGGGACCGATGGCCTGGAACCTGTTCATGGCGCCGGGTCCCAGCTCCTCGGATGAGCTCCTCGCGCAGCTGGACCGCGGCATCTGGGTGACGCGCTTCCACTACGTCAACATCGTGCACGCCAAGAAGGGCATCCTGACCGGCATGACCAAGGACGGGACCTTCCTGGTCGAGGGCGGCCGGATCGTTCGACCGATCCGCAACCTGCGCTTCACGCAGTCGATTCCCGAGGCGTTCAGCCGTGTTGCCGCCATTGGCGCAGAGACGCGGCTGGTGGCCGCGGAGTACAGCGGGATCAACGCCCGCGTCCCCGCGCTGCTCATCGATCGCTTCGCATTCACCGGTGCCACCGCCGCGGACGGTCCGGGGTGAGGTGCCCGAGCCGCTCGACCTCCGCATGGACGACGTGCTCCAGCTGCGCCGGGAGCATCCGTGCGGAAGCCGCGAATGGCGGGTCGTCCGGCTCGGCGCCGACATCGGCCTGGTCTGCGCGGGCTGCGGACATCGGATCCTGATGGACCGCCTGGACGTCGAGCGCCGGTTCACGGCCTGGGTGACTCGGGGGGATCCGGACGCGTGACGCGCGTCGAGCTGCCGCAGGATCTGGTGAGCCCGGATCTGTCCGGCGCCGGCAGCATCTTCGCCAATCGATCGTTCGTCTCGCTCTGGACCGCGCAGGTCCTCAGCCAGCTGGCCAGCAATATGGTCCTCGCCGGATTGATGGCCATCGTGGTGGGGACCACGGGCTCGAACACCGCCAACGCGGTGCTGATCCTGACCTTCCTGTTCCCCGCGGTGGCCTTCAGCGCCATCGCCGGGGTCATCGTGGAGCGCGCCGATGCCAAGCTGATCATGTTCGGCTCCAATGTGCTGCGGGCGGTCGGCACCGTCGCCTTCATCTTCGTGGGCGCCAACGTCCTGCTGATCTACGTCATCAATCTGTTGATCGCCACGGTCACCGCGTTCTTCGCGCCGGCGGAGCTGACCTCGATCCCGCGCATCGTGGATCGCCGCCACCTGATGGCCGCGAACTCGGTCTTCGTGCTGACCGTCAACGCCACCTTCGCGATTGGCTTTGGCTTCCTGGGACCGCTCATGCTGACCACCGTCGGTCCGGTGGCGATCTACGTGGTCGTTGCGGTCATGTTCGGCCTGGCAGCGCTCGCGATCCTGGCCATCCCTGGGGTCCCGGCGGGCGTCAAGACGGCGCCAGGAGCCGCCGTAGCCGGTCGGGCACTCACGGCGCTGCTCGAGGAGCTCCGCGAGGGGTTCGCCTTCGTACGGCGCACGCCGCGAATCGCCTGGTCGCTCACGTACCTTGGCATCGCGTCGTCGCTGATCGGCGTGATGGGCGCCCTGGGGCCAGGCTTCGCCACGCAGATCCTGCGCCTGCGAGCGGAGGACTTCTTCTTCATCATGGGCCCGGCCGGCCTCGGCGCGGTGACGGGCATCCTGTTCCTGAACGGGTACGGGCGTTCGATTCCACGCCGGTTGCTGATCGACTCAGGACTGGTGGCGATGGGCATCACCCTGATCGCAATCGCCGCGGTCAAGCCGGTATCGGTGCTCGTCTCACCGGCAGTCCGGCCGCTGCAGTCCAACCTTCCGGAGCTGCTCAGCCCCTTCGTCTCCCTGATCGCCGTGGTGGTGGTCATCGCGGTCAGCGCCGGGGTCGAGTACGCGTTCGTCGCGATTCCATCGCAGACCGCGCTCCAGGAAGAGCTGCCGGGTGATGTCCGCGGGCGGATCTTCGGCATCCTCAACACGCTCCTATCCGTGGCGTCGTTCCTGCCCGTCCTGCTCGCCCCAGCCGCGGCGGACATCGTCAACATCATCTTCCCGGGGGTTGCAGGGATCCCGGTGGTCATGGCCTTGCTTGGCGGATTGACGCTCTGGGCGGGGATCGCCTCCTGGAAACGCAACCGGCGCTCCGGCCTGCACACCGACAAACCACAGGCTCCGGCATCCGAGCCGCGGGAGCGGGCCTCCGCCTCCGATGCCGAGTAGGCTCCTAGCCGCCGGCCTCCTCATCGCCTCCGCGCTCCTCGCCTGGCTCGTCATCGCCTCGGCACTGGCGGCTCGCGTGCTGCAGGGGATCATCGGTCTCTCGGTCGTGTATGTCGGGTTCCTGGCCTACCGCGGCTGGCAGCTGATCCGCGCCTCGCTCGCCGCCGGATCGATCGCGCCCGAAGAGCCGGATCGCACGCCTTCAGCGCTGCCGTTCATCAGCGTGGTGGTGCCCGCGCACAATGAGGCGCCGGTCATCGCGGATGTGGTGGGGGACCTCCTGGCCCAGCGCTATGGCTCCCCGCCGGCCCCCAGCTTCGAGGTGGTCGTACTCGATCCCGGATCCGACGATGGCACCGGCGCCATTGCGGCGGAAGCGGCGGCCCTGGCGGCGGCGAATATCGGTGCGCCCGCAGAGATGTTCCGAGTCCTCGGCGGCGAGCTCATGGCCGGGACGACGACCAAAGGTGCGGCGCTCGCCCGGGCGATGCCGCACCTCCGCGGTTCCACGGTTGCGGTGGTGGATGCGGACGCACGCGTCGCGCCCGATTTCCTGGCGAGGGTGATGGCTGCCTGGTCAGGCGACCCGGGAGCCGCCGCGATCCAGGCTCGCCGCCAGCCGATGAACGCGGACTATTCGTGGCTCACCGCGGCGCAGGCGGAGGAGCAGCTGATGGACCTGGCCAGCCAGTGCGGCCGCCGTCAGTCGGATGGCACCGCGGAGCTGCGCGGCAATGGCATGTTCGTCCGGCGCGATGTCCTGGACCGCGTGGGAGGCTGGAATCCCAGGGCGATCACCGAGGACCTTGACCTCTCGACGCGCCTGGCCGCCTCCGGTGAGCACATCGCCCTCGCGCCGGAGGTGGCGGTGGGGGAGGAGGCGGTCACCACCCTCGCAGACCTCTGGACCCAACGCATGCGTTGGGCGGAGGGCAGCCTGCGGCGTCTTATGGAGCACGGCCCCGGACTGCTCGCCGGGTCGGCGCCGCTCGCCCGCAAGCTGGACTTCCTGGCGTTCACCGGCGAGTTCCTGATCCCACCCATCTTCGCGACCAGCATCGTCGCCAGCCTGATCACCATCCCGCTGCCCATCCGAATGGACTGGACGATTCCCATCTCGCTCTTCGCGGCGTACGGGCTTGGCTCGTTCCTGCTGGCGCTTGCCGGCCTCTCCGGGATGGGAGTCCGTGGCACCTCCCTCCTGGGCCGGTCCCTGCGTGGCGCGCTGTTCCTGTCCCACTGGCTGGTGGTTGTCCCGGCCGCCCTGCTCAGGATCGCCGTTGGTCCGGAGACGACCACGTTCCGCAAGACGCCGCGCATGGGGCACGCATCGGCAGGCCGATGACGACGCCACGGCCCTCCCTGGTGGTGACCGGCCAGATCGTGGTGGCCGCGCTCCCTGACGGACTGCAGACCGCCGAGGCGATTGGCATCGCCGATGGCGTGGTCATGATCGCCGGCTCCGCGGGAGACGTCCGCGATGCTGCCGCACCGGGCGCCCGGCAGATCGATGCAGGACCGTTTGCCATCGTGCCTGGCCTGCACGATTTCCACCTGCACCTGGTGGGCATGGCCCGCGCCCGTCGCATCGCGGATCTGGA
>VBGQ01000167.1 GCA_005882055.1 Chloroflexota bacterium | reverse complement strand
CGAGCTGCTGCCGGAGCGTCTCGAGGTAGCCGCCCCAGTACTCTTCGTGCGACGCCCGAAATTCCGCGGCATTGGCGTAGCCCTCGCCCTCATCGATCGCGTGCTGGTCGTCGACGTCGGCAAGGCGTACCACGCGAACGTCAAGCGTCTCGACCGTCGCGACGGGCTGATCCCGGGAGTCGACCAGGATGTCCCGTTGGCCGACCCGCGGCAGATTCGTACCTTCCGCTTCGAAGTCACGCAGCAGGCTTGCGGTCGTGGTCTTCGTTCCGGCAAGTGCGAGGGCTGTGAGCTTGTCGCGCAGCGGACCCGGTTCGGCGAATCCCCAGCGATCCGGCTCAGACATGACGCCGTGCATTGTGAGGCCGTGCCGAGCTCTTGTGATCAGCGTTAGCATGCCGGCGATGGCTGGTCTGGCTGCGACCCTGCACGTCGGTCGCGAGCAGTTCCACCTGGCGTGGGATAGATCCATCGAGCCGATCGCGACTGTGGCCAGCGGGGACGTCATCGAGTTCGACGTGCTCGACGCGTCCTGCGGCCAGATCACCGCGGACTCGACGGTCGAGGACCTTGCCAACCTCGACTTCTCCCGCGTCGACCAGGTGAACGGACCGATCGGGGTCGAGGGGGCGGAGTCCGGCGACAGCCTCGAGATCGAGCTGCTCGACTTCACGCCGGCGGACTGGGGCTGGACCGCCAGCATCCCGGGCTTCGGCCTCCTCGCCGATGACTTCCCGGATCCGGCGCTGCGCATCACACGCCTGGCCGGCGGTGCCGCAGCCTTCCTCCCCGGGGTATCGATCCCGCTCGCCCCGTTCTGCGGCGAGCTTGGCGTCGCTCCTCGCGAGGAAGGCGCCTTTTCTACCATCCCGCCAACGCCCCACGGCGGGAACATGGACACCCGGCACCTGACTGCTGGCACGCGCCTCTTCCTACCGGTTGGAGCGCCAGGCGCCCGCTTCTCCCTCGGCGACGGGCACGCCGCGCAGGGAGACGGCGAGGTGTGCGGGACCGCCATCGAGACGCCCATGCGCGCCACAGTCCGCCTCACCGTCCGCAAGGACGTGCACGTCAGCGCGCCCGAGTTCCTGACGCCGGGTCCCCTCGCCGCGGCCACCAACATCGGTCCTTACTACGCGACCGATGGGGTCGGCCCCGAGCTGAGGGCAGCCGCCCAGGACGCCGTGCGGCGAATGATCGACTACCTCGGGCGCGAGCACGGGCTCGCGCCGGTCGACGCCTACCTGCTGTGCAGCGTCGGCTGCGACCTGAAGATCAGCGAGGTGGTCGATGCTCCGAACTGGATCGTGACCGCGTACTGCCCGCTCTCGATCTTCGGAGGCTAGCGCTCCTCCCCACCCTCGCCGCCGAACACGTCGCCCATCCGGCCCAGGGCCTCGCGATGGCTCATCCAGAGCCAGACGAAGACGACGATCCCGATGACCATCCAGACCCCCACGATCGGCGCGGTAAAGCGCAGGGAGTTCGTGTAGGCCGCGAGCTTCACCTCGAAGAACGGGATGGTGAGACCGCCGATGACCGACATGATCGCGGGAATCATGGCGAGCACGCCCAGGACGGGCACCACCAGGTGCTTGAACCAGTTGAACTCGTCGCGCCGCTCGCGCCAGTAGTACCCGACGACTGCCGCGTTGACCGCGATGTACATCCCCGCGAAGAGCAGGCCGAGCATGGTCCCAATGAAGACATAGATGTTCAGCGGTCCGCTGGCGGGATACGGGTCGTCGGCCAGGATCAGGCCGCCCGCCACCGCGACCACGATCGCGACGATCGCTTGGAAGTGGATGGCGTTGATCGGCGTCCGGTGCTGCGGATGGATCGCGGCGAACCAGCGCGGTAGGAGGCCCGATCGGCCCATCGAGAAGAGCGACCTGGTTGCGGCCGTTGCCCCGGAGTTCGCGTTGGCGAACGAGCTGTTGAGGATCGCGAAGACCACCAGGATGCCGCCCAGGGTACCGAGCACCTGGGTCGCCATGTAGCCCCACGGGTCGCCGTTGTTGAAGGTCACGAAGCCCGTCATCTTGTCCGGGCCAAAGAAGACGGTGGCGCCGTAATAGTTGAACACGTAGAAGGCGCCCACCGCGATGGTGGAGGCGATGACCGCCCACGGGATGCTGCGCCGCGGATTCCGTGCCTCTTCACCCAGGGGCGCGGCCGCCTCGAAACCGATGAAGGCGAGCAGGCAGAAGATCATCCCCTGGAACGCGGGCTGGACTCCACCGTCACCGGGGATGAACACGCTGGCCGTGTTGCGCGATCCCGCGTTGATGATCAGCAGCAGCGAGATGAACACGAAGATCGCGATCTCGATGAGGCCGAGCACCACGCCTGCCCGCGTCGAGATCTGGATCCCGGTGGCCACCAGCCACCACAGCAGGACGCCGCAGAGCACCGCCAGGACGACCCACAGGTACTGGAAGCCCTCGCCAACATGCAGGTAGGTTGTTAGGAAGATTCCGCCGTAGAGGCCGAACGCCGCGAGCAGGATGGGCGCGACCAGCGGCTCGGCCAGCGCGAAGGCCCAGGCCATCAGCCAGCCGAAGAACGGCCCGAGCCCACGCGTGACGTAGGTGTACATCCCGCCGGCCGAAGGAAGGTGCTTCGCCAGCTGCCCAATCGAGTACGCGGTGAAGAGGCACGCGATCATGGCGAACACGACCGCCAGCGGCGTGAGCCTTCCGGCGAAGCCGGTCGCGGCCCCAATCGAGAGTGCTGTCGCCACGGCCGGTGCCATGTGCGTGATCGACTGGAAAAGGACCTCGGGCAGACCGATGGCGTCGCGCTTGAGCGCGCTGCCTCCCTCGGCCGGGACGGTGGTGGCGGTCATGCCGGCACTCCTTCGTGCATCGGGACCCCCCTCCAAGGTCGCTGCGCTCCGCGGGTGTGCCCTATCGTAGAAAGCGAGTCAAACCCGGCGCAGGAGGTTCGAGATGCGCGGCAATCCGAGTGTCGAAACGCTGCAGGCCATAACGGACGCGTTCAACCGGCACGACCTCGACGCCATCATGGAGTTCTTCGCCGACGACGCGGCCTTCG
>VBGQ01000166.1 GCA_005882055.1 Chloroflexota bacterium | reverse complement strand
GTCGACAACAGCCGGCGGCGTATCGAGCTCCTCACCTCGCTGCTCCTCTCACTGCACGGCACCCCGGTCATCTACTACGGGGACGAGATCGGGATGGGCGACAACATCTACCTGGGCGACAGAAACGGCGTGCGCACGCCGATGCAGTGGAACGGAGATCGCAACTCCGGCTTCTCGCGTGCCGACGTGCACGCGCTCTACACCCCGCTGGTCGCCGATCCGGTGTACGGGTACCAGGCGGTCAACGTCGAGGCCCAGCAGCGCGTCCCCGGGTCGCTCCTCAACTGGATGAAGCGGATCATCCGCGTGCGCAAGTCGTATTCGGTCTTCGGCCGCGGCAGCCAGACCTTCCTGCGTCCCGAGAACCGCCGGGTGCTCGCCTACCTCCGCGAGCACGACGGGATCGAGATCCTGTGCGTCGCCAACCTGTCGCGCTTCGCTCAGTACGTCGAGCTCGACCTGTCGCGCTTCGCCGGACGCACGCCGGTCGAGCTGATCGGCCGCGTGCACTTCCCCAAGATCGGGGATCTGCCGTACCTCCTCACCCTGGGCCCGCACGACTTCCTGTGGTTCGAGCTCACCTAGGAGCCGATGCCTCGGCGCTAACCCAGCTTGGCTGGCTGTCGGCGCAGCGCTGGTTCGGCGCGAACGACCGCCAGCTGACCGACGTGGTCGTGACCGATGCGGCGGCCGTTCCCATGCAGGGCGCCGATGTCAGCGCATGGTTGCTGGTGCTGCAGGCCTTCTTCGCCGCGGGACCGCCGGTCCAGTACCTGGTGCCGGCGGTCGCCGAAGGCGATGGGCCGCTTCGCGAACCGGGCGACGGGGATGGCGCCTGGCGGGCGTTGGCGGCGGCGGTCGCCGGGGGGCAGGTGTTGACCACCTCCTCTGGCTCGTTTCGCTGCGAGCCCGCGCCGGCACTTGCCGCGCTGCTGCCGGGGGGCGCGTCCTCGCTCGCGAACGTCGCCGAGCGGCGGCTGGGGGTTGAGCAGAGCAATACCTCGGTCGAGCTGGGCGGAGGCTTGATCCTGAAGCTCTACCGACGCCTCGAACCCGGTGAGAACCCGGAGCTGGAGGTGGGCGCGTTCCTCGAGTCAGTCGGCTGTGGAGTGGTTCCGCGCATCGCCGGCTCGCTGCGCTACCTGGGACCTGATGGGCAGGCCGCCGCGGCGATGCTCCAGGAGCGGGTCCCCACGCAGCTCGACGCCTGGCGGCAGATCGGAGAGCTGCTCCGGGACGAGGACGGCGGCCCCTCACGTGCCATCGCTGCTGCCGGCGCGATCGGGACGGTGACCGCGGAGCTGCACCACGGCCTCGCGGCCCGACCGCAGGATCTCGCGTTTCCGGTCCGCCAGGCGTCGTCCCCCGAGGTCAGAGGCTGGCGCGACACCGCGCTGGCGCAGCTCGACCAGGCGCGCTATGCGCTGGAGGGAGTCAACCGCCCCACCCTGGATCGCCTGGCGTCCCGGATCCGGCGCCGGCTCGAGTCGGCCTTCGACGCTGCGGGAGCGGCGCGCGTCACGCGCGTGCACGGCGACTACCACCTCGGCCAGCTGCTGGTCACGAACGACGGGTATCGGATCATCGACTTCGAGGGGGAGCCGGCGCGGCCGCTCGCCGAGCGCCGGACGCCGCAGCCGCCGGAGCGTGACGTGGCGGGCATGCTGCGCTCGCTCGACTATGCGGCACGGACCGCCCAGCGCGGGCGGCACGCGGGTGACTTCGACGCGGAGTCGTGGCTCGCGGCGGCGCGCGACGCATTCCTGGGGGCGTACGCCTCCGCGGCCCCGGCGCCGCCCCTTGCTCCACTCCTGGCCGGCCTCGAGATCGAGAAGGCTTGCTACGAGGTCCGCTACGAGGCCGCCAACCGGCCGGACTGGGTCTGGCTGCCGCTCGAGGCACTCACCCGCCTCGCCTGAGCTGGGCTCGGGACACCGTCGGAGCGATTCCCAGGCAGGCGACCGCGGCATACTGCGGGTGATGGCTCGATGGCTGGCTCTGCTCGCGGCCGCTGCGATGGCCGTCGTGGTGATTGGCGCGGTCGTCCGCGCCCCTCGCGTGAGCTGCAGCTCGCTCGACTCGAATGCGTGCGTGAGGGCCGCCGACGCGGTCGTGGTCAAGGTCGGCGGCCGCGAGATCGCGCGCATTGGCCTGGTTGGCTACCGCGGCTGCTTCCCAGGGCCGGTCTACTGTCCGCTCATCCCCAACGAGATCAGAGGGCCGTTGTCTGCGGTCGCCGGCCTCGAATACTCGGACGGCAGCCGCGCGGCATTCAATGTGTGGGAGCTCGACCCCGGGAGCCGGCCATCGGTCTCTCCCATGCAGGATGACCTCGTCGAATACAGCCTCGCGTTGGTCTTTCCCAAGCGGTGAAGGTCTGGCGGGGATCGCCCTATCCGCTGGGGCTGTCGTGGGATGGCAAGGGGGTCAACGTCGCGATCTACAGCGAGCACGCCAGCGCCGTCGAGCTGTGCCTCTTCGACGCGGAGGGTTCCCGGGAGCAGCGCATCCGGCTGCCCGACCGCACCAACTTCGTCTGGCACGGCTACCTTCCCGATCTGCGCCCGGGTCAGCGCTATGGCTTTCGCGTGGAGGGCCCGCACGCGCCGCGCGAGGGCCATCGGTTCAACCCCCACAAGCTGCTGCTCGACCCGTATGCGCGCTGGATCGACGGCACCATCACGGTCACCGACCGCCTCTTTGGCTACCCGCTGGGCAACCCCCATCTCGACCTGGGGTTCGACGAGCGCGACTCCGCTCCTCACCTCCCCAAGTGCGTGGTCGTGGATGGCGCCTATGACTGGGGTGACGACGCGCCACCACAGACGCCGTTCGAGCGTACGCTGATCTACGAGGTCCACGTCAAGGGCTTCACCATCGTGCATCCCGAGGTGCCCGCGCATCTGCGCGGCACCTACCGTGGGCTCGCGTCGCCGCCAGCGCTCGCTCATCTCCAGCGGCTCGGGATCACCGCCGTCGAGCTGCTGCCCGTGCACCACCACGTCACGAATCGCTTCCTGATGGAGCGCGGCCTGGTCAATTACTGGGGCTACAACAGCATCGGCTTCTTCGCCCCCGACTCGCGCTTCGCGACCCACGGCGGGGACCCGGTCCGGGAGTTTCGCGAGATGGTCAGGGCGCTACACGGCGCCGGGATCGAGGTGATCCTCGACGTGGTCTGCTCGTGGCGGACGAGCAGCGGCGCTACGTGGACTACACGGGCACCGGCAACACGCTGGACGCGACCCAACCGCGCGTCCCGCAGCTGATCATGGACAGCCTGCGCTACTGGGTTACCGAGATGCACGTGGATGGCTTCCGCTTCGACCTGGCATCGGCGCTGGCTCGGGAGCTGCACGACGTGGATCGGCTCGGGAGCTTCTTCGACATCATCGGGCAGGACCCGGTGATCAGCCAGGTGAAGCTGATCGCCGAGCCCTGGGACCTTGGCGAGGGCGGCTACCAGGTCGGCAACTTTCCCGCGGGCTGGAGCGAATGGAACGCGCGCTACCGGGACGGCATCCGGCGTTTCTGGAAGGGGGAGGGCGGCCAGACGGCGGACCTCGCGTACCGCCTCAGCGGGTCGTCCGACCTGTACGCCGATGACGGCCGCCAGCCGCACGCCTCGATCAACTTCGTCACCGCGCACGATGGGTTCACGCTGCATGACCTGGTCAGTTACGAGCACAAGCACAACGAGCCGAACGGCGAGCGCAATCGCGACGGCACCGACGACAACGCCAGCATGAGCTTTGGCGTTGAGGGCGAGACCGATGACGCCGCCATCAACGAGGCGCGGCAGCGCCAGGCGCGCAACCTGCTGGCGACCCTGATCCTCAGCCAGGGCGTGCCCATGCTGCTCGGCGGCGACGAGCTGGGGCGCACCCAGCGCGGCAATAACAACGCCTACTGCCAGGACAACGAGATCGGCTGGTTCGACTGGGATCTGGTCGACCTCAACCGCGACCTGCTGCGGTTCTGGTCCCGGCTGATCGCGTTCCGCCGCGACCAGCCCGTGTTGTGGCAGCCGTTCTTCTATACCGGTGACGAGATCGCCTGGCACGGTACCCGACTCGGCGCGCCCCCCTGGGACGACCCGGAAGCGCGCGCGTTCGCCTTCACCACCAACGGTTCCGGCCCTGGGCCGGACCTGCACGTGATGATGAACATGTACTGGGAACCGTTGGAGTTCGAGCTGCCGTCCCGGCAATGGGTCCGCGCTATCGACACCGCCCTGCCACCCCCCTCCGACATCGTCGAACCCGGTGCCGAGCCCGCGGTCGACGGCGCCACGTACGTAGTCTCGCCGCGCAGCATCGCCGTCCTGCTCTCCCGCTCCTAGGAGGTAGCCGTGTCCAATGCCATCGACTTCACCTTCTCCGACCTCATCGCCGGATACATCACCAGTTACAGCCCGCAGACCGACACGCTGGAGATGCGTACGTCCGACGGCCGGCCGTACACGGTCAGGCTCACCGCGACGACGGTGGCGGAGATGCTGCGCAACCTCGGCGAGGCGTACACCGACGCCTCACCACAGCTGCGGAGCCTTCTCCAGCCCGAGAGGTTCATCCACGTCTACGGCGTGTTCTACCCGTCCGAACCTCACGGCACGGCGTTCGAGGCGAAGCACGTGGTGCTTTTCGGCACCGGCGCCGGTGATTTCCGGTTCGAGTCGCAGGACTGGTGGTTGCAACAGGTACGCCGGATCGCCGACTTCTACATCACCGCCGAGTTCGGTTCGGGCGCGACGACTTTCGACTACGGCGAGTACCGTACCGACCTGTCCGAGCTCGGTACCAAGACGGCCTCGACGCGGCCGGAGACCGATACCATCTCACGCCTCGTGTACGGCCTGGCGACCGCGTACCTGCTGTCGGGCACCCAGCAACCGAGCGGAAGATCTTCGCCTCCGAGTTCGGCGACGACTACGGCGCGATCCCGTGCTACGAGCAGATCTACGCCCTGGCCGGACTGACCCAGGTCTTCCGGATCACCGGCGACCCGAAGATCCGGGAGATCATCGACCTGACCGTCAACCTGTTCGACAGGTACTTCAAGGACACCACGAACTTCCCGGACGGTACGCCGCGGCGCGGGTACTACTCGCACATCGACCCGGTGACGTTCGACCCGCTGAGCCCGGCACTGGACGAGGACGGGCGGACCAACGGAACCGCAAGAACTGGAACTCGTGCGGCGACCACATTCCCGCGTACCTCATCAACCTGTTGCTGGCCACCGGCGAGGACCGCTACGCGGCGATGCTGGAGGACCAGGCCGACACCATCACCGCGCACTTTCCGGACTACGACAACAGCCCGTTCGTCCAGGAGAAGTTCTTCGGTGACTGGAGCAAGGACCAGCATTACGGGCAGCAGCAGAATCGCGCCATCGTCGGCCACAATCTGAAGATCGCGTGGAACCTGATGCGGATCAACAGCCTGCGGCCCAAGGCCGAGTACGTCGCCTTCGCCGAGAAGATCGCGGCGGCGATGCCGTCGGTCGGCGCGGATCCGCAGCGCGGCGGCTGGTACGACATGGTCGAGCGGGTCGTCGCGCCCGGCGAACGGTTCCACCGCCTCGTGTGGCACGACCGCAAGGCGTGGTGGCAACAGGAGCAGGGTATCCTCGCGTACCTGTTGCTGCACGGCGTGTTCGGCAGACCGGAGTACGCCAGGATGGTGTCCATGAGAATCATCCAGGCCAGCTTGGCCCTGGCCTGCCGGGTCACCACCATACCGATCACGTACTCGCCCGACCGGTCGGTCACACTCACGGCGGCGCCGCTGAACCCCAGGTCGACGCGTGGCTCTGAGCCGGGTAGCGGGT
>VBGQ01000062.1 GCA_005882055.1 Chloroflexota bacterium | reverse complement strand
CTGCTCGAGCGCGCGCTCGTTGGGCGAGACCTGGAGGTTCTGCACGACGGTGGGATAGATGCCACCCACCACCACGGAGAGCACGATCCAACCAGCCGCCGCGAAGAGCACGAGCCAGAGCGTGCGGAACCAGATGTTGGCCAGCACCGCGAGGGCGGCCAGCACCGCCACCCCAGTCAGGATCAGGTAGGCCGGTTGCTGGGCGTGCAGGTCGGTGTAGGTCGCCGCCTGGATGGCGCCCTCGACCCCGCGTGTCGAGTACGAGAGCTCCGCGATATCGAGTTGGTAGCCGGCTGCGATCACGAGCAGCAGGAGGGCGCCCAGGATGGTCAGGTGCGCGCGGACTGGGGTGGTGAACCGCAGCTGCCATCGCAGAGCTCCAGCCGCGTAAGCCCCCAGGCTGAGCAGCAGGATCGCCACCAGGCTGGCGACCCCCCAGCCCTGGAGGAAGCGCCAGAAGGGCAGGCCAAAGATGTAGAAGCCGATGTCGTGGCCGAAGTGGGGATCGGTGACGCCAAAGCTGCCGCCGTTTATCCACAGCAGGATCGTGCTCCACGCCGAGCTCCAGGCCGCGGCGCTGACCAGCGCCAGCACCAGCGCGACGGCGATCAGGCCAAGCGTGATCGCGCGGCTCGCGTCGGGAAGCTCGAGCGCCCCGATGCGTCGGACGGGGACGCGCGGCGCCAGCCTGCGAGCCACCAGGACCGATGCGACCGCAGGCAGCGCGAACGCGGCGTAGCCGGCCGCGAACAGGCCGACCTGGGCCCACAGCCGGGTGGTCAGCACGCTGGACAGCCCCAGTGCGGAGAACCACTGCAGGTCGGTGAGCAGGTTGACCAGCCCACTGGCCAGGCCGAGCACCACGAGCAACGCGATCAGCAGCAGGCCAATCAGGATCCAGCGGCGGTATCGGCTCCAATCGCCCCAGTCGGTGCCCGCCAGCGGCCCACCGAATGGCCCGGAGCCGCCCCCCGAAGGCCCGCGCCGTCGACGCAGCGGTGTCGGGTCGCCATCGCTCAGGTCGGGGCCATCGTCGCCCTCCCCGGGGACGGGACCGTATCGGCCGCGAGGCGTGCGGCGTTCCCGCGGAGGCAGGGGCCGCCCCTCGCGCCGGGCGTCTTGCTCCTGCTGCCGGCGCTGCAGATCCTCGAGAAGCCGATCGAACCAGCTGGACATGCGCGGCAATCCTAGCTGGCCGCGGGCTCAGCCTCCGGTGGAGCGGCGTGACCCAGCCACGCGCGCAGCCAAAGTGCCCACCACGGCAGGAGGATGAGCAAGATGACGAGGGATGGGGCTCCGACCACGAGGTTGGGGTCGACGTCCCATCCCATCGAGTGCGCAAGGGGCGGGAAGCCGGCGCCCAGGACGGCCACCAGGACCAACAACGCGGCGAGGGCGCGGCTGAGAAGCGACCAGCCGCGCGGTGCCAGGTGGGTCGCCGCGCACAGGCTGGCGGCCGCGAAGAGCCCGATCCCAAAGAAGGAGACCAGGCCCCAGGTCATCCATGACTGCATGGAGGTGACCACGTCCAGAACGCCGCCCCGGGCGATGAGCTGCGCATCGCGGAAGGCGCATTCGCAATACGTCGCATCGGACGCGATCGCCAGGCCGCCGATGTACAGGAGCTCGCCGATGACCCCGATCGCGCCGGCGATCGCGAACCCAGCCACCAGCACCGTTCCACGCGGCACGCCCACGCCCCCGAGCGCACGGCGCAGGACCGGACCAAGCGCCGCCAGGGCGGAGTAGGCCACGATCGCGAGCAGGCTCGAGACGAAGATCACCGGGAATCGGTCTGCCTGGTTCTGAAGGATGATCAGGATCCGGTCCGGCAACTCGGCTCCAGCCGGAAAGCTGAGCGCAGGAGCCGTCAGGCTCAGCGAGTCGAGCAGGGTCAGGAACGCGGTCAGCGCAAATGACACCGCTGCTATAGCCGCGACCAGCCGGCCCCAGGTGCGCCACGCGGGCGTGAGCTCAGGAGCGTCGGACACGCCGGACACCTCTACTCCCATTCGATCGTGGCGGGAGGCTTGGAGCTGACGTCGTAGACGACCCGGTTGACGCCCGGGACCTCGTTCACGATCCGGCTGCTGATCTTCGCCAGGACTTCGTAGGGCAGCCGAGCCCAATCCGCGGTCATCCCGTCATCGGAGGTCACGGCGCGAATGGCCACCACGTTGGCGTAGGTTCGGCCGTCGCCCATGACTCCCACGCTGCGCACCGGCGTAAGGATTGCGAACGACTGCCACAGGGACCGATACAGGCCGGCGCCCTTGATCTCGTCGATCACGATCCAGTCCGCCTCGCGCAAGGTCTCCAGGCGCTCTGCCGTCACCTCGCCGATGATCCTGATCGCCAGGCCCGGACCCGGGAAGGGCTGGCGGAGGACCATCGCCTCCGGCAGGCCAAGCTGGGTGCCCACCGCGCGGACCTCGTCCTTGAATAGGTAGCGCAGCGGCTCGATGAGCTGGAAGCGCAGGTCCGCGGGCAGGCCGCCGACGTTGTGATGGGTCTTGATCTTGACCGCGGCCTTGGTCTCGGCGGTCTTGGACTCGATGACGTCGGGGTAGAGCGTGCCCTGGGTCAGGAAGTCGATCTCCCCAAGCTTGCCGGCCTCCTCCTCGAAGACCCGGATGAACTCGTCGCCGATGATGCGCCGCTTCTCCTCCGGATCCTCCACGCCCTGGAGCCGGCGGAGGAATCGGTCTCTGGCGTCGAGCATCACCAGCTGCATGCCCAGGTTCTGTTCGAACGTTGCGCGCAACAGCTCCGACTCGCGCTTGCGCATCAGGCCGTGGTCGACGTAGATGCAGGTGAGCTGGTCGCCCACGGCGCGATGCACCAGCGTGGCCGCCACCGCCGAGTCGACGCCGCCCGAGAGCGCACAGATCACCCGTCCCGATCCAACGCGGTTGCGAATCTCGGCGACGTTGGCCTCCACGAAGCCCGCCGGTGTCCAGGTCTGTCGGGCACCGGCGATATCGACAACGAAATTGCGCAGGATCTCCCGGCCGTGAGGCGTGTGGATGACCTCGGGGTGGAACTGGATCCCGTACAGGTGCCGCTCTGGGTTCGCAAGTCCGGCAAACGGGGTTGAATCGGTCTGGGCAGTCGGGTGGAAGCCCTCGGGCGGTCGCACGATCGAATCGCCGTGGCTCATCCAGACTGGCTGCTCGCGGTCGATCCCCTTGAAGAGGCCGTCCTCGCTGGTGATCGTGACCGAGGCGGGACCGTACTCTCGCCGGGTCGCCGGCATCACGTCGCCGCCAAGGTCGTGCGCCATCAGCTGCAGCCCATAGCAGATGCCCAGCACCGGGACCTCGCCCGACCAGATCGCCGGATCCGCCTTTGGAGCTCCCTCGTCATAGACCGATGCCGGCCCGCCCGACAGGATCAGTGCTTTCGGTCGCCGGCGCGCGATCTCGGCCCAGGGCGTGTCGTGCGGGAGCAGCTCGGAGTAGACGTTCAGCTCGCGCACTCGTCGCGCGATGAGCTGTGCGTACTGGCTCCCGAAATCCAGGACCACCACGGTGTCCGGTCCGGGCTCGATGCCGTCCGCGGCACGGTCCGCTGGAGGGACGTGGAGCGCCGTCTCGAGATATGCCTCGACCTCGGCGTCGTCCGGGGCCAGGACGCGGTGACCGGCGTTGGCGAGCTCGCCGTGGACCGTGCGCCCGCGCTGCTCGGCCGGCGGGCGCCGATGATGGCTGTCTGGCTGCTCGGTCCTCTGGCTCAATCGGGTCGCCGGTGCGGGGTTGGCGAACTCAGTCTAGCGAGGCGGGTGCCGATCTTGCTACGGTACGCGCCTGCGATGTCAGACGAGACCTCCCGAGATCCGCGCATCGTCGATCTGACCCCGACGGCCACGGTCGCGGCTCGCGTCCAGCACCCGTTCGAGACGCTCGACCTGGGGGCGCTCTTCGACCTGCACCTGCCCAACGTGGCTGATCGGATCGCGGACCTCGGCGGAACGCCGTCCGGACCCTCGTACGGCCGCTACCACGAGTTCGGACCCGAGCGGGCCGACGTAGAGATGGGTATCCCCGTCGTAGCTCCCGTGGCCAACCTTCGGCCGCTGGCGGAGTGCGAGGCCGGCGAGGTTGGCAACTCCGAGCTTCCCGCAGGTCGCGCGGCGGTCACCGTGCACCACGGCAGCTATGAGGGTTTGAAGGACACCTACGACCGACTTCAGGCCTGGATCGAGAAGCAAGGCCTGCTGGCCGGCGCCGGTCCATGGGAGTCGTATGTCAGCGATCCGTCCGAGGTGAGCGATCCCTCGGAGCTTCGGACGGAGGTCGTCTGGCCTCTCGCATAGTCCGGCGCGTGGATCGTGGACTGGATGGTCAAGCCTGCTCGGGCGTCCGGGTCTGCTCGCGCATATACAGCTCGGTGAACGCGGAGCAGCGGCCATCGGGCGCGAACTCGAGAAGGTAGACGTTGTAGTAGCGGCGGTCGCCAGAGGGATGTGCCGGAAAGTAGTGGCTCGTTCCCGTGGCTACCGCGCGGTTCCCATCAACGGCGAACGGCTCGTAGTGCGCCTCCCAAGTCCCGGGCGGATCTGGGTTGTCGAGCCAGCCCTTCAGGATCTCCGCGTGACCCCGTGCGATGTTGTCCTCGCCGAAAGGTGCGAACCCGTAGGTGGCATCCTCGGTGAAAAGCGCCTCAATAGGGCCAGGCTCGTTCTGCTGCCAAGCGTCGACGTAGCGGTCGAGCCAGGCTTGGACCGTCGCGCGATCCACGCTACTCTCGGCCGGCGAGCTGCCAGGACTTGCCCTCGGTCGCGATCGCCGGTGCGATCACCATCTCGACCCGGTGCATCTCGGCAATCGTGCGCGCGCCCAGGGCTGCCATCGACTGGCGAAGGGCGCCGACCAGGTTCTGCGTGCCGTGGCTCGTCGCCGCGGGTCCAAACAGGATCTGCTCGAGTGGCAGTCGCTCTCCGACCCGGATGCGCGTGCCGCGCGGCAGGGTCGGTGAGGGTGCGGCCATGCCCCAATTGGTGCCGCGACCCGGGGCCTCCAACGCCGCCGCGAACGGCGAGCCGAGCATCACCGCATCGGCCCCGGAGGCGATCGCCTTGGCGATGTCGCCGCCTGTCTTCATGCCGCCATCGGTCACGATCGGGACGTAGCGACCGGTCTCCTGCGCGAAGCGGTCCCGGGCCGCGGCCACCTCCAGCGTCGCGCTCACCTGGGGCACACCGATGCCGAGCACCTCCCTGGTGGTGCATGCGGCTCCAGGGCCGACCCCGACCAGGACCGCGGCGGCGCCCTGGTGCATCAGCTGATAGGCCGCCGCGCCGCTGACCGTGTTGCCGACCATGACCGGGATGTGCAGCCCGCCGGTCAGGTCGGCCAGCGAGAGGACACGGCCGGAGGTCGAGATGTGCCGGGCGCTCGAGACCTGCGACTGGACCAGGAAGAGGTCCGCGCCCGCCTCCGCGGCCAGCTCCGCGTGATGCCACGCGGACGCCGGCGTCGTCGAGACGGCGGCGATCCCGCCACGAGCCTTGATGCGGGTGATGAGGGCGCGGATCAGCTCGTCGCGCGGCGCCTCATCGTAGGCCGCGGCCAGCACCCTTGCGGCCTCTTCGCCCGTCGCCGCCGACACGACGCGTTCGATGATCGCCGATGCGTCCTCGTACCGGGCATAGAGCCCTTCGAGGTTGACGAACGCCAGGCCGCCGGCCTGCGTCATGCGCAGCGCAACCTCGACGTCCGATACGGCATCCATGGCCGCCGCCATGAAGGGGATCGCAAGTCGACGACCGCCGATCTCCACCCCAAGCTCGACTTCGGCCGGATCGATGGTCACCTCGCCCGGAACGAGCGCGACCTCCTCGAATCCGTAGGCCCGCCGCAGTCGGGTGCCGACCACGTCCTGGATGGCGCCAGCGGCCATCGGCTGGTCGATCATCGTCGCCGTCCCGGATCGGCTAGCAAAAGGCCCGCGGACGGCGTCAGCCGGCGCGGGCTATGAATGTCGCGTTGCACTGAGACCGCTCGAATCAGGTGCACCAGGCGCGTGTCGGCTGCGGCTTTGGCGGAGTATAGCGGAGGGCACGCGCCAATCGGTCAATCCTCCAGCGCCAGGCCCGCGGCCCGCACGTCCTCCGCCAGCGCGGCGAGCGGCTCGTCCGAATCGGCGCTCTCCTGGAGGAGGCCCATCACCCGGGTAACGCCGCCCTCCGCGTACTCGCGCAACAGCTGCTGGCGCGCCTCCCCCGGTCGACGCCAGGCATCGTCGCCCCACCAGATGTGCACCGAGACCCGCAGCTCGGCGGGATCGCGGCCGATCTCCTCGCAGCGGGCCGCGATGGTGGGCAGCGCCTCGCGGACCTCCGCCGGTGACATCCCGTCGACGTTCAGCTCGTCGGCGTGGCGCGCCGCGAGACGCCAGGTCACCTCAGGCCCGTTGCCACCGACCATGATCGGCACCCTCGGCTGCTGCAGGCCCTTGGGGAGGTTGATGGCATCCTCGACGTGGGCGTGGCTGCCCTCGAAGGTGGCGTGCGTGGTCCGTCCGGGGGCGAGCATGGCGGTGATCACTCCCAGCCCGTCCGCGAGGGCGGCCAGCCGTTCGCGGGTCTCGGGAAAGCCGTACCCGTAGGCCAGCCATTCGTCGCGCTTCCAACCGGCACCGATGCCGAGCTCCATGCGGCCGCCGGCGATGACGTCCATGGTGCCGATCATCTTGGCCACCAGCGCCGGGTTGCGGTAGCCGTTGCAGATCACGATGTGGCCGAGCCGCACCCGCGTGGTCAGCGCGGCGAGCGCTGAGAGCGCGGTGAACGACTCGAAGGTCATCTCATCGGTTGGCTTGGGAACCGTGTGGAAGTGGTCGAAGAGCCAGATCGATTCGAAGCCGAGCCGATCCGCCTCTTTCGCCACCCCCGCCGTCCTGGCCCAGGCGGCCTTCGGCTCCCACCCATCGAACTCCCCCGTCCACCCCTGGGGAACGATCACTCCAACCTTCAACCCAACACCTCCGCGGACCGGATTTCAGGGCGTGCACGGAGGGCCCTGCAGCGCGTTGCAACGCCGCGCAAGGCGTCCTTCGGGCGCGCCATCGACTCCCGCGCCATCAACTTCTGACGATCATCTGTTCCCTGGCTGGGCCGACCGAGACATGCGATATCGGTACGCCCGCCAGAGCCTCGAGGCGCTCGACATAAGCCCGCGCCGGAGCCGGCAGGTCAGTCCACGAGCGCGCCAGGGCGGTATCGGTCTTCCATCCGTCGAGCTCCTCGTAGACCGGCTTCAGCCGGCCATAGACCGATGCCGATGCCGGCACCGTCTGCCATTGCGCGTCGGTGACCGGATCGCGGTACGCGGTGCACACGCGGATGCGCTCGAAGGCATCGAGGACGTCGAGCTTGGTGAGCGCCACCGATGAATAGCCCGCCAGGCGGACGCTGAACCGGACCGCCACCGCGTCGTACCACCCGCAGCGGCGGGCGCGACCTGTCGAGGTGCCGTACTCCGCGCCCCGATCGCGCAGACGCTCTCCGTTCGCATCGTCGAGCTCGGTGGGCAGCGGCCCGGCGCCCACCGCGGTGGTGTACGCCTTTGCCACGCCCATCACCTTGTCGATGCGCACCGCCGGCAGGCCGGCGCCCAGGCTGGCCCCGCCGGGGATCGGCGACGAGCTGGTGACGTAGGGGTAGACCCCCCAGTCGATGTCGCGCATGGTTCCCAGCTGTCCCTCGAGCAGGATCGAGTCACCACGCTCGAGGGCCTCGTCGACGAGCGCATGCCCGTCCACGACGTGCGGCGCGAGCCGTGCCGCGGCTCCAAGGTACTCGTCGGCGATCTGGTGCGAGTCGGTCGCCTCGCGGATGGCACCCGCCAGCTCGTCCTCGGGACCGCCCGCCGCGTAGTAGGTATCCACAAGGCGACGGACGCGCCCGACGGCAAGGCTGAGCCGTTCGCGGAAGCCATCGGGCTCGAGCAGGTCGATCATCCGGAAGCCACGCCGCGCGACCTTGTCCACATAGGCGGGACCGATGCCACGCGAGGTGGTTCCCAGCTTCGCAGCGCCTCGCTCGCGTTCCTCGAGCTGGTCGAGCAGCAGGTGCCACGGCATCACCAGGTGCGCTCGGTCGGCGATGAACAGATTCGAGCAATCGAAGCCGGCAGAGGCCAGGTGGTCGAGCTCGGCGAGTAGGGCGGGCGGGTGGATCACCACCCCATTGCCCAGGAGGTTACGTGTGGCGCGGTGGAAGATGCCGGAAGGGACAAGGTGCAGCTTGAAGTGGCCGTGCGGGTTGACCACGGTGTGCCCGGCGTTGTTGCCGCCCCCGTAGCGGATCACCAGCCTCGCGTCCGCCGCCAGGTAGTCGACCACCCGACCCTTCCCCTCGTCGCCCCATTGGGCTCCGACGACGGCGATCACGGACACGGGCAGGCACGGACCTCGAGACGGGGGCTGGTGGCTCCTATCGTACGCGGAGACGCGAACGCCGCCTCAGGCGGCGGCGTCCTCAGGGTGGTCTGGCGGCTTGCCTGCCGCGAGGCTCAGGCGCGCGCGCGAACCTTATCGAAGCAGCTGCTGCAGTAGACCGGGCGATCGTTCCTGGGCAGGAAGGGCACGAGTGCCTGCCCGCCACACTCGGCGCACACCGCCGCGTGCATCTCGCGCTGACCCCCATTACCCCCGCCGATGCCGAGCGCACGGTTCTGCTTCGCGACGGCTCGACAGCTCTGACAGCGCTGGGGTTCGTTGACGAGACCCTTCTCGGCGTAGAACTTCTGCTCGCCGGCGCTGAAGACGAAGTCCATCCCGCAGTCCCGACAGCGGATGGTCTTGTCGGCGTACACCCTTTCCCTAACCTCCTGTGCGGCACGTCCCTCTTGCTCCTCAAGCCTGAGCTGATCGCGTGCCGAAGGCTGCGGGATCGACGAAGACTCGGGTCGAGCGTGGGCCGGACGATTACAGCCGCCGACTATACACGCGGCTACAAGCGTGGGGAAGATGCGGCCCGGACATTCCTAGGAGAACGGGGCGACGGCCTCCTCGCGCACCACGCTGTGGAAGCGCGTGGTCGACTTTCGGAACTGCAGCGGGACCTCCCCGATGGGCCCGTTGCGGTGCTTGGCGATCTTGGCCTTGAGCAGCTCGACCTCGCTCTCCGGGTTCTGCTCGCCGTCGCGATACAGGAAGATCACCACGTCCGCATCCTGCTCGATCGATCCCGACTCGCGCAGGTCCGAGAGCCGCGGCTCAGCGGACCCGCGCTGCTCGACGCCGCGCGACAGCTGCGAGACCGCGATGACCGGAACCTTGAGCTCGCGCGCGAGCTGCTTCAGGCCGCGACTGATCTCGCTCACCTCCTGTACGCGGTTGGGCTCGCGGCTCTGCACGCTGGCCTGCATCAGCTGGAGGTAGTCCACGATGACTAGGTCGAGGCCGTGCTGCTCCGCCTCCAGTCGCCTGGCCTTGGTGCGCAGCTCCATGACCGATAGCACCGATGAGTCGTCCACCCACATCGAGGCGCCGGCCATGTCATTCATGACCGTGGCGATCTTGCTCCAATCGGTCTCCTCCATGAACCCGGTCTGCAGGGGCCGCGGGTTGATGCCGGTCTCCGCCGAAAGTAGACGGAGCGAGAGCTGTTCCTTGCTCATCTCCAGGCTGAAGACCGCGACCTTCTTCTCCTCGCGGATCGACGCGTGCTGCGCGATGTTCAACGCCAGGCTGGTCTTTCCCACGCTCGGACGGGCGGCCAGGATGATGAGGTCCGACGGCTGAAAGCCGCCGAGCAGCGTGTCCAGCTGTGTGAGCCCGGACGGGATGCCCAGGATCTGGCCGCGGTGCTCGTGCAGGTATTCGAGCCTGTCGTACGCCTGGCCGAGGAGGGTGGCCAGGGACTCGAAGCCGCCGACCGTCCGGCGCTGGCTGATCTCGAACAGGATCGACTCCGCCCGGTCGATGGCGACTTCTGCGTCGTTCGCTTCCTCATACCCGACCGCCGCGATCTTGCCCGCCGCCCCGATCAGGTTACGGAGCACCGCCTTGCGCTCGACGATGCGCCCGTAGTGCTCGACGTGGACGGCTGTCGGCACCATGTTCATGATCGTGGCCAGGTACGCTGGGCCGCCGACTCCGTCGAGCCGCTCGCGCCGAGCGAGCTCGTCGGCAAGCGTGACGAGGTCGATCGGCTCGCGCTGGGCATGCAGCGCGAGCATCGAGGCGTAGATATCCGCGTGCTGCTGGCGGTAGAAGTCCTCCGGATGGAGGAAGTCCGCGACCCTCAGGATGGCGTCCCCGTCGATGAGCAGCGACCCGAGAACACTCTGTTCAGCGTCTACCGCCTGTGGCGCGAGCTTGTCGATGCTCATCTGGATCGCGGTGCGAGCGCGGCGAGAGGCGGCAAATGGGTGCTCCGGATGCATGGTCGGCGGCTGACCCAACGCACGCTACCGAGGTTTCGTCCCCGGCATGGCGAGTTGTCCACCCGGTAATCCACGAACTTCGATTCCCGATGGGG
>VBGQ01000165.1 GCA_005882055.1 Chloroflexota bacterium | reverse complement strand
CCTCACGTCGGAACGCTACGCCGAACCCGACGAGGGCAAGGTGATCCGTTCGGTCATCTCGCCTCCGCTCCGGACCGATGGCGACCGTCAGGCGCTCTGGCTCGGGCTGCGCGCGGGCGGACTTGACCTGATCGCCAGCGACCATGTCCCGGACCGGCTCTCGGTGGAAAAGCGCATGCCTGCGCCGCCATTTCCGCAGATCAGCAACGGCGCGCCGGGAATCGAGACGCTGCTTGCAGTCGCCTACGGCGCGGGCGTGGGCAGTGGTGAGATTGGGCTGGAGCGCATGGTCGACCTCCTCGCCACCACGCCGGCCCGGCTGTTTGGCCTGCCCAGCAAGGGCGCCATCGAGGCGGGGAGGGATGCGGACCTCGTGTTGTTCGACCCGTCCACCAAACGGACCGTAAGGCAAGCGGACCTGCACCACACCTCCGATTTCACGCCGTACGAGGGCTTGGCAGTGGATGGATCGGTGCGCACGGTGCTTCTTCGGGGTCAGCCGGTGGTGCGCGACGGCATCTTCCTGGGGCAACGCGGCGGGGGACGATTCATCGAGCGCACGCCGCGGCCACCCACCGATGGCTAGAGGCTGATCACCTCAAGGGGCTCGTTGCGACCTTTGAGCGCGATGCTGTGGGATATCGCATCGGAAGTCACGGCGGCGGCGTTGGCGGCCTCAACCGAAACCAGCAGCTCGCCTGCCTTGGCCTCTGATCCGAGCCGCGCGGCGACATTGACGACGTCTCCCAGGGCCGTGAAGTCCTGCTCGATCTCGGAACCGACGACACCAACCCAGGCCTTCCCGAAGTGGACACCCGCGCCCACGGGAAGCTGCGGCTCCGGCAGTTGCGCGACACCAGCGAGGAGATCCCGACCCGCCGCTACGGCACGAGCACTGAACTGATCGCCGGTGATGCCCGGGATGAAGAGCGCCATGATCCCGTCGCCTAGATACTTGTCCACGATGCCGTCGCGCGCGGTGATCGCCTCCCACGCGACCCGGTAGAAGCCGCTCAACAGGTTGCGGTAGCGAACCGCCGACATCTGTTCGGCGATGGCCGTCGAGCCGCGGACGTCGGCAAACAGGGCAGCGATGTCGATCTGCGCTCCGCCTGGATGCCTCTTCAGCTGGCCCGCGCAGGCTCGACACAGCAGCGGATTCCGAGATGGTGCGTGCCATAGCACACGCATGACTCCGCCGCCGAGCCCGCCGAAAGGGGCGGCGCACATCTTGCATCGGGGGTTGCTCGGAATCCGCACGAAGAAGCTGCGCATCCTGTCGAGCCCGAAGTCGCCGCGGCCCAGGATGCCACGCCAAGTCTCGTCGTCCTCGGCGTACGTTTCCTCGACAGGATCCTCATGAGCGCTCGGATCAGGCTGCATCGAAGGCAAGCCTACTCACGCGGAGGTCCTCAGGCCAGACGCGGGTACGCGAGCAGCGTCAGGAAGTCGGGGAATTGCTCTGCCAGGACCAACTCGTCCAGCAGCGCTGCCGAGTCGGTCCATGGGAAGTCAGGGGAGGCGTCACGGAGCCGCACGAGCTCCTCGTCGCGGACGGTGGCATAGAGCTCGGACGTCATCGGTCTACCGTCGTCCAGCCGGGAGCTGTGGGTTAGCCACTGCCAGAGCTGGGAGCGGCTGATCTCGGCGGTCGCCGCATCCTCCATTAGATTGTTGAGTGCGGCCGCGCCGTTGCCGGCCAGCCACGAGGCCAGGTACGCCAGGCCCACGCTCACGTTGCCCCGCACGCCACGCTCGGTGATGGCGGCGCCCGGGATGGTCACGTCCAGCAGCTCCTCGCCGCGCACACGCACGTCGGCCCGCAGCTTGTCCTTCTGGTTGTGCCGCTCGCCGAGAACGCGGTCGAAGATCTCTCCTGCGACGGAAACCAGGTCTGGGTGGGCCACCCAGGTGCCATCCGAGCCGTCGCCAGCCTCGCGCTCCTTGTCCTCCCGGACCGCCTTCAGAGCCCGCTCCGTGACCTCCGGCTCACGGCGATTCGGAATGAAGGCGCTCATGCCGCCGATGGCGTGCGCTCCGCGCGCATGGCAGGTCCGCACCAGCAGCTGCTGGTAGGCCCGCATGAACGGCACCGCCATGGTGACTTGTCCGCGGTCCGGCAGGACCTTGTCCGGCCGGGAGCCGAGCTTCTTGATGATGCTGAAGATGTAATCCCATCGGCCGGCGTTCAGCCCCGCGGCGTGGTTTCGCAGCTCATAGAGGATCTCGTGCATCTCGAACGCGCCCAGGATGGTCTCGATCAGGACGGTGGCGCGGATGGAGCCCGTGGGAATGCCGGCTGCCTCCTGGGCCGCCACGAATACGTCGTTCCAGAGGCGAGCCTCGGTGTGCGACTCGAGCTTGGGCAGGTAGAAGTACGGGCCGGATCCTCGATCGAGCTGCTCGCGGGCGTTGTGGAAGAAGGTCAGCCCAAAGTCGAAGAGGCTGGCGGAGACGGGGGAGCCATCGACCATCAGGTGCGCCTCATCGAGGTGCCAGCCGCGCGGCCGGACCAGGAGCGTGGCCAGCTTCTCGCCGAGCTGGTAAGCCTTCTCATCGGTCTCGAAGGTGAGCCGATGGCGCACCGCCTCCCGAACCGCCCACTGCCCGGTGACCAGGTTGGACCAGGTCGGGGAGAGCGCATCCTCGAAGTCCGCCATGAACACCTTCGCGCCCGAGTTGAGCGCGTTGATCATCATCTTTGGCTCGGCGGGGCCTGTGATCTCCACTCTCCGATCGTCGAGATCTGCCGGAGCGGATGGGACGCGCCACGTGGAGTCCTCGCGGATCTGCGCGGTCTCGGGCAGGAAACCAGGGAGCTCGCCGGAGTCGAAGGCGGCCTGCCGGTCGCGCCTGGCCGTGAGCAGGTGCAGCCGGGTGGGATTGAAGCGCCGATGCAGGTCAGCCACGAACGCCAGGGCTTCCGGGGCCAAGACCTCATCGGCATGCTCGGGCGGAGGCGTCG
>VBGQ01000164.1 GCA_005882055.1 Chloroflexota bacterium | reverse complement strand
CATGGGATCACCATCAGGAGATGTACCGCGATGGGATCCTGCGCGAGCAGTCGACGGTGGTGGAAGCGATCCTCGCCGAGATCGAGCGCAGGGGACCGCTCTCCACGGCGGCCTTCCGGGATCACAACCACGCGGTCGACTGGTGGTGGGCACCCACCTCCGCGGCGCGCGCCGTCATGGAGGCGCTCTTCGTCACCGGTCGCCTGGGAATCGCCCGTCGCGACGGCAGCCGCCGCTACTTCGACCTGATCGAGCGCCTTGTGCCCGATCGCCTGTTACGCAAGCGCGTCTCCCAGGACGACGCGATGCGCCACAGGCTGCTGAGCCGGTATCGGGCTGTCGGGCTCCTCGCCAACGTTGGAGCAGCGGCCGAGATCATCCTGGGGACCGGCAAGACACCCGAGAGGACCCGCTGGACTGCCGAGCTCGTCGACGGCGGAACCCTGATTCCCGCGGCGATCGAGGGCATCAAGGGCACGCGCTACCTCCTCGCCGAGGAGCAGTCTATCCTCGCCGACGCATCGGCCCAACTCCGCGGCAAGCCGAAGGTCACTCTCATGGCGCCCCTCGAACCGCTCGTCTGGGACCGCCGCCTGCTTCGAGACCTGTTCGGTTTCGACTACACATGGGAGATCTACGTCCCGGAGGCGAAGCGCCGCCACGGCTACTACGTGCTGCCGCTGCTCTTCGGTGACCGATTGGTGGGCCGCATCGAGCCGCGCTATGAGCGCAAGGATCGGGCGTTGCGAATGCTTGGCATCTGGTTCGAGAAGGGTTTCGAGCCGATGACCGCCCCGGGCTTCGTCGACGCTCTCAACGAGGCCGTCAGCGCCTACGCCGCGTTCGTTGGCGCGAAGACGGTCACATGGCCTCGAACGCGCCCGGCTCGCGACATCGCCGGCGCCCTGAGACGCCTCTCCGCCGCCTGATCTAGCTCGCGGTACGGATGAGTTTCTTGTTCACGAACTCATCGGCCGCCAGCAGACCCAGCTCACGGGCCGTACCGCTGCGCTTGACGCCGCCGAACGGCAGCTCCGGACTGTCGGCCGCCACGATGTTGACGTAGACCATGCCCGCCTCGATCCGATCGGCGACCCGGGCCGCCTGTTCGGGATCGTTGCTGTACACGTACGAGCCCAGCCCGAAGCTTGTGTCGTTGGCCAGGTTGACGGCTGCGTCCTCATCGGCCACGCGGTAGACGACCCCGACGGGTCCGAAGAACTCCTCCCGATAGGCGTCCATTTCGGGCGTCACATCGGTCAGCACCGTCGCCGGGTAGTAGGCACCGTCGCGGGAGCCGCCCCCGGTGACGAGGGTCGCGCCCTGCTCGACCGCCCGATCGACCTGGCCCTGCAGCCGGGTCGCCGCTTCCACGGACGACAGCGGCCCGAGCACCGTCCCCCTCGCCATCGGGTCACCCAGTGGCGACGCGGCCATGGCGGCCGTGAACTTGGCCAGGAACTCGTTGTACAACCCGTCCACGACGATGAATCGCTTCGCGGCGTTGCACGACTGGCCGGTGTTGTCCAGCCGTGCCGCGGTCGCGGCTTCAACCACCGCGTCGAGGTCATCGGTGGCCAGCACGATGAACGGATCCGAGCCGCCGAGCTCAAGCGCCACCTTCTTCAGGTTCCGCCCCGCCACCTCGGCGACCGCCGCCCCGGCGCGCTCGGAGCCGGTCACCGAGACGCCCTGAATCCGCGGGTCGGCGACGATCCTGGCGGCCTGCTCGGCGCTCACATACAGGTTGACGTAGGCGCCGTCGGGCAGCCCGGCATCGCGATAGATCGTCTCGATGGCCGCAGCCGACTCCGGGCACTGCGATGCGTGCTTCAGGAGGATCACGTTGCCGAGGACCAGGTTCGGCGCCGCGAACCGGGCCACCTGGTAGTAGGGGAAGTTCCAGGGCATGATCCCGAACAGCACGCCCAGAGGGCTGCGCCGGATCACCGCAGTGCCCTCGCCAAGGATGGTGAGCGGCTGATCGGCCGTGATCACGTCCGCCTGATCCGCGTAGTACTCGGTGATATCCGCGGAGAAGTCGACCTCGCCGACCGCCGCTGCGAACGGCTTGCCCATCTCCCGGACGATGATGGCCGCCAGCTCCTTTCGGCGTTCCCGATGGAGCTCGGCCGCGCGGCGAACGATCCCGGCGCGCTCGGCGACCGGGAGCCTCCGCCAGGTCTCGAACCCGGCCGCGGCCGCACGGAGGGCCTGCTCGACCTGGGCGTCGGTGAAGGTGTCGTAGCGGGCCACGGTCTCCCCGGTGGCCGGGTTTACGACGGCGTACGCGGTCATGGTGTTTCCCTTCGTTTGTCGATCATGGCGCGAAGCTAGCTATCAAACGGCGCTTGGGCGATCTCGTCGAGCATGCCCGCGGCGACCATCTTCGCAGCCGGGCAGGTCGGCTTGCGCGACGCCTGGTCGACGAAGAGCGCGGTGAACTCCCGCTTGAAATCGACCCTTGGATACGCGGCAAGCAATTCCGGGACGATCTCCGGCGGAATGTCGCTGAAGCGGTCGCCGGTCACGTCGACGCCGGTCGAGTCCCACAGGAGCACCACCTCGGCGGGGACATCGGGCGGCAATTCCTCGTTGTTGTGCAATGCGATCACGTCATAGATCGCTCGGGCGCGCGCCTCCGGTTCCCCGGCCTCGCCCGCGAGCTGCTCCGCCGCGATCGCACCGTCGACCTCGAAGCAACCGCCGAGGTCGTACGCCGGAACGAGGCCAATGTCGTGGAGGATCGCGGACACGTAGAGGATCTCGGGATCGAACTCGAGCCGGTCGTGCCGGGCCAGTTCGACGGCCCAGGCATAGCTCCGCACCGAGTGGTTCACAAGGAAGGGTGCCGCTACATCCGTGATGAGCTCGCGGGCTCGCCGCGCATGCGCGGAGTCCGGAACAGGCATGCCGAGCCGCGTGAGTGCCTCGTCCATGATGTGGTCCCTGGATTGTATGTGCCCGCCCAACGGCCGCCTACGGCCACAGCTAGTCGGCGAAGTCGACGATCAGCGGCGCGTGGTCTGAGGGGATCCCCGGGTAGGTCGAGGGCTTGCGCGCATCCCGGTCCCTCTCG
>VBGQ01000163.1 GCA_005882055.1 Chloroflexota bacterium | reverse complement strand
GTACGGCAAGGGCGCGTTCATGGGCCAGGTCAGCACCGATGAAGCGGTCCGCAACGCGGGCACGGCCGCCGACGAGCGCCTGACCAAGTGGCGCGTGGGGCTCGCGTTCCGGCCAGACCTGTACCGCGCGGTGGCAGCGTTCGCGGCCACCGACGATGCACAGGCGCTGACCGGCGAGCAACGGCACCTCCTCGACGTCTGGCTGCGCGACTTCCGCCGGGCCGGGCAGGAGATTGATCCCGAGGTCCGCGCGGAGCTCGAGAGCCTCCGGGCCCGCCTCGTGGAGCTGGAGGTCCAGTTCCAGCGCAACGTCAACGAGGCCCGCGATTCCATCGAGGTGACGAAGAAGCAGCTCGAGGGCCTCTCTCCCGGCTACATCGAGCGACTCTCCAAGGGCAGCAAGCGGGGAACATTCAAGGTCACGACGGACTACCCCCAGCTCGTCCCGTTCATGGAGCAGTCGCCGGATCGCGAGGCGCGGCATGAGCTGCTAGCGAGGGACTGGAATCGGGCCCGAGAAGCGAATCGGCCCCTACTGGAAGAGGCCCTGACCCTCCGCCAGCGCATCGCGGCCCTCCATGGCGAGCCGTCCTGGGCGCACTTCGCAATGCAGGTCAAGATGGCAGGCCGTCCGGAACGCGTGACCGCGTTCTACGACGAGATCGTGCCCGCACTCTCGCAGGCCGCCGACGCCGAGGTCAGGACAATGCAGGACCTGCTCGCCGGCGACGGCCAGGAAGGCCCCATCGGTGTATGGGACTGGCGCTTCTACGACTTCCGGCAACGCCGTGAGCAGTTCGGGGTCGACTCCGCAGCCGTGCAGGAGTACCTGCCGCTCGACCAGGTGATGGAGGGCATGTTCGCGCTCACCGGCGAGGTCCTTGGACTTCGCTATCGCAAGGTGGAGGAGACCCGCGCCTGGCACCCGAGCGTCGAGCTCTACGAGATCCTCGACGCCAAGACCGATGAGCACCTGGCGTTCTTCTACACCGACCTCTTCCCGCGCGATGGCAAGTTCAACCATGCCGCGGCCTTCCCGCTGGTGGTGGGCCATCGGCGGGCCGACGGTGGCTACGAGACGCCGATCACCGCCATCGTCGCCAACATGACGCCGCCGTCTGGCGGCAGGCCGCCGCTGCTCCGGCACCTCGAGGTCGAGACCCTCTTCCACGAGTTCGGCCACGTCCTGCACATGTCGCTGACCCGCGCGGAGAGCGCGCGCTTCTCCGGGGCCGAGACGGAGTGGGACTTCGTCGAGGCGCCGTCGCAGATCATGGAGCACTGGATCTGGCGATCGGAGATCCTCTCCCGCTTCGCGCGCCACTACAAGAGCGGTGAGCCGATCCCACAAGACCTGGTCGATCAGCTCGTAGCGGCCGAGAACCTGAACGCCGGCATCCGGGCCGGCATCCAGGTCTATTACGGCAGCCTGGACCTCGCCCTGCACGACGGTCAGGCGGAGCCCAACCTGGACGAGATCCAGCGCGCCAGCCACGAGGTCACCCGCCTTGCCTACCCGGATGGCACCTTCATGCTGGCCTCCTTTGGGCACGTGATGGGCGGCTACGACGCGGGCTACTACGGCTACCTGTGGGCGGAAGCGCTGGGCGACGACATGTGGGCGCGGTTCGAGCGCGAGGGGATCATTTCGCCGGAAGTGGGCGCCGAATACCGCCGGACCATCCTGGAGCCGAACGGGTCGCGCACCGGCGACGAGATGTTCCACGACTTCGTCGGGCGCGAGCCCAGCACGGAGGCCTGGCTCCGTTACAAGGGGTTCTCACCACCTCCAGACCGATGAGGTGGAGGCGGTCCCCAGACCGATGAGATGGCGCTCCCCCGCCCTGGCGACGGCGGTGGTGGTGATCGCGGCCTTCTGCTGGGGCCTCTCAGCGATCTTCGCCAAGGGCGCATTCGAGAGTGGAATCCCGCCGGAGCGGATGGCGGAGGCGCGGATCGCAATAGCCGGGGTTCTGCTGCTGGGGTTCCTGGCCGTGGCGCGGCGCGATCTGTTGCGCGTCCCACGGGAGGCCCTGCACCCGGCGATCGTCTTTGGCGTCTCGCTGGTGCTGGTGAATGTCTCCTATTACGTGGCGATCGACCGATTGCCCGTGGGCGTCGCGATCGCGCTGCAATACACCGCGCCGGTCTTCGTGCTGGCGGTCACGGGGCTGGTTGGCGGCCGCGTTCCGGGCGCGCTCGTCTGGGTCGCGGGCGTGATGGCGCTGGCGGGAGCGATCCTGGTGAGCGGCGCCTACGCCGGGTTTGGGGGAGTGGACGGCGTGGGGCTGGTGGCGGGATTCGGATCGGCGGTCAGCTTCGCCATGTACCTGCTCTCCGCGGAGGCGGCCGGGCGCCGCGGCGCGCATCCGGCGACGCTGCTGGCGGTGGGGTGCATCGTGGCGGCCGCGATCTGGACCGTCGTCGCGCCCTGGTGGACGTGGCCCTTCGACCGGCTGGGTGACCCGGTCAACGCGTTCCGCGTGATCGCGGTCGGCGTGGTTGGCACGCTCCTCCCCTTCCTGCTGGTCCTGGCGGCGCTGAGGGTCATCTCATCGGCGCTGGCCGGGATCGCCGCTACGTTCGAGCCGGTCTTCGCGTCCGGGCTCGCCTTCCTGCTCCTGGGGCAGGGCCTGAGCGTGGCGCAGCTCGTCGGCGGGGCGCTGGTCGTTATCGGTGTGGTGCTCGCCC
>VBGQ01000018.1 GCA_005882055.1 Chloroflexota bacterium | reverse complement strand
TTGCCCAGGAAGTCGAGGGTCCGTGCCGCGTTCTTCTCGTTGAACCACGAAGCGGCGCGGAACTCAACCGCCATCGGGACGTCAGCAAGCCGCTCCTTGGCCTCCACGATGGCGTCGCGTGCCTCGTTGGATGGGAAGACCCATTTCGGGAACTGCAGGAAGATGGCGCCCAGCTTGCCCGCAGAGTGCAGCGGCGCGACGCCATCGAGGAACTGGTCCCAGATGGCGTCATACAGCTCCTTGGGCAGGTCGCGCCCGTAGATGCGGCCCTTGTCCTGCAGCTCGATCGGCAGCTGTTCGCGGATCTCCTTGGGCAGCCGCTTGACCTCCGACGGCTGGCCGGTCATCAGCGCGTGCGCCTTGATGTCGAACGTGAACTCCGGCGGAGTGCGCTCCAGCCACAGCTCGCCCATGCGACGCACCGGCAGCGCGTAGTAGGTCGAGTCGACCTCTACGACCGGGAACTGGTCGGCGTAGTAATTGAGCCGATCCTCCGCATTCTTCGCGTCGGGCGGGTAGAAGACCCCCGGCGCGACCATGGTCGGGTCCGTCCAGCTCGCGGTACCGATGCGCACGCTCGCCTCGCCCAGGCGCATCGGCTTGCGCGCGGCTTCCGCGACCGCTTCGCCCCGCTCGGCCGATGCCTCCGGCCCCGGGTCGTGCGGGTTATGCGGATCTGCAGGCATCGGTCCAGTCTAGGAGTCACATCGGTCAAGAGCCGACAGCAACCGCCTATCCTCGCGTTGTGCCGCCGGGTCAGATCGATCCATACGCGACCCTCGGCGTCGCGCGATATGCGACGGCTGCGCAGATCGCACGGGCCTACCATCGGCTCGCCAAAGAGCTGCATCCGGACCACGGCGGAGAGGCGACCGGAGAACGCATGCGCCAGGTCAACGCCGCATGGGAGATCCTGTCTGATCCGGGCAAGCGCTCGGCGTGGGATAGCGGCAACGGCCTGACTGGATCCGGCACTCCGTTGGCTCCGACGCCTGCGGCACGCTCCGCGCCGAGCCAGGAATGGGCTGAGTGGCCCGCCGAGCGCCTCCCGCGGCGCTACGCGGTGTATCCGCCCAGGCCCCGCCCCGGTGAGCGACGCAGGAGCGATTCGCCGTGGCTGGTTGGGGGCCTTGGCTCGCTCATCCTGGTGGGCCTGCTGATCGTCGCTGGCGGGGACGGCGATCCAGGTCACCTTTGGCGTGGGCGGGTTCGAGGGCTACGACCTGCTTGAGGGTGGCGCACCAGGCTCCCGCTTCTATCCGTGCGAGAACGGGACGATGGGATCGCGCGAGATCCAGGCTGCGGTCGACGCATCTCGATCATCGCTCACCTACGCGCCAGCAAGCCACGCCTACACCTACACCTGGAAGACCGATGCGTCCTGGGCCGGAAGCTGTCGGGAGCTCACCTTCGCGTTCCGGGACGGCTCGATGAGGCGCGCGCTCTTCGATTTTCGCCCCGGCGCGAGCTAGCCTGGCTGGGAGCGGACCGGGTAGAGCCAGTAGATGGCCAGACCCAGGAACACGACCAGCGACAGGATGGGATCGATCACCGACGCGCCCGCGCCGGCGAGATAGATCAACGGCGCGAGTCGATAGATCAGGTCTCCTCTCCGGCGAAGGGCGCGCGAACGGACGGCCTCTGCACCAAGGAGCCTGCGCGAGTCGGCGTAGCGCCACACGGCCCTGAACATGACTGCGACTAAGGCCATGGTTCCGCCATACAACACCCATGGCAGGAACCACCTGGTCCTTACCCTCGAACCATTGGCGCGCCACGACCGCCGTGGGATAGGGAAGGAACGCGACGGGCATCAGCAGCAGCACGTTCACGAACAGGAACCCGTACGTCGTACCGCGAATGACGGTGAAGAGCCGATGGTGATCCGCCCAGATGGTCCCAATCGTCAAGAAGCTCGTGACGTACGCCAGGAACGACGGCCACTGACCGAGGAGTGCCTTGCCCACGTTCTCGCCGGCCTCCGGGATATGGATCTCGAGCACGAGCAGCGTGATGGCGATTGCGAAGACACCATCCGCAAAGGTCTCGAGCCGGGCGCTCGATACGATGTCGTCGGGCTGCTCGGGCGATTCCACGGCGCAACCATACGGCGCTGCCGCGTGACAAATCGCCCGCCCTGCACCTAGGGTTGCGACGTGAGCGCACGGCCGTCTTCCGCCGGTGCCCGCTGGATCGACGTCACCATCCCGATTCGCCCTGGGATGCCAGTATTCCCCGGCGACCCGCCGGTCAGGATCGAGCTCGCCCAGGCCATCGCGGAGGGAGCCGCCTGCAACGTCACGCGGTTGGACATGGGGGCGCACACCGGGACGCATATCGACGCGCCGGTGCACTTCATCGAGGGTGCAGCGGGCGCCGAGGCATTGCCGCTCGAGGCGCTCATCGGTCCTGCATGGGTGGTCGACGCGACACATCTGCGCAGCGAGATCGACGAACGCGCCCTGGCCGGGTTGGCGATCCCCGGGGACGCCACCCGAGTGCTCTTCAAGACGCCCAACTCCTCGCTCTGGGACCGAGAGGGGTTCTCGGATGACTTCATCGGCCTGACCGATCGCGCGGCTCGCGCCCTCGTCGCGCGGGGAATCGTGCTGGTGGGTGCCGACTATCTCTCGATCGCACCCCACGGCAAGGCAGCGCCAACCCACCATGCGTTCCTCAAGGCCGGCGTGGTGATCGTTGAGGGTCTCGACCTGCGCGACGTGGAGCCGGGGCCGTACGACCTCGTCTGCTTGCCTTTGCGCGTCGTTGGCGGTGACGGCGCGCCGGCACGAGCGCTCTTGCACCCCCGATGAGCGCGGCTGAGGACAGCGAAGCGGAACGTGCTCGACTGCGCGCCGCACACGAGGACGATCCCGGCTGGTATCGCTGGGGCCCGTACCTCGCGGATCGACAGTGGGGCACCGTACGCGAGGATTACTCCCCCGACGGGAACGCATGGGCGAACCTGCCGCACGACCATGCTCGCTCGCGTGCCTATCGGTGGGGCGAGGATGGCCTCCTGGGGATCTGTGACGACCGCGCCCGCCTGTGCTTCGCGTTGGCCTTATGGAATGAAGCGGACCCCATCCTCAAGGAGCGGCTCTTTGGCCTGAGCGGCCCAGAGGGCAATCACGGGGAGGACGTCAAGGAGGTCTACCACTACCTGGACGCCACGCCAACGGCCAGCTACCTACGCGCCGTCTATCTCTATCCGCAGTCCGCCTTCCCGTACGAGGATCTCGTGGCCGAGAACGCGCGGCGCGGAAGATTCGATCCCGAGTACGAGCTGACCGATACCGGCGCTTTCGCGGACGACCGCTACTTCGAGGTCCAAGTCGAGTACGCCAAGGCCGATCTCGAGGACATCGCCATTCGCATCGCGGTGACCAACCGCGCGTCCGAGCCTGCACGCCTGCACCTGCTGCCCACCCGCGAACCATCACCGACTGGGTGCGCACTGGCTTGCCCTCGAGGAGGGGGCCGAGCTCCTGCTCACTGACAACGAGACCAACACCGAGCGGCTCTGGGCGTCGCCCGCGCGGAGTCCCTACGTCAAGGACGCGTTTCACGCCGCCATCGTCGGCAGAGACTCGAGTGGCGTCGCGCCCGACGATTACGCAGCGACCAAAGCCGCGGCGCACTACCTCCGCACGGTCGCTGCCGGGGAAACGCAGGTCGTGCGCGCGCGGCTGACGAAGTCGACGCAGGCATCGGTCCAGGAGGTCGACGCCATCGTAGCGCTGCGCCACGCGGAGTCCGACGCCTTCTACGAGGGGAAGGCCGCATCGGGCCTTTCAGCGGACGCCAGGCTGGTGCAGCGCCAGGCGTTCGCGGGCCTGATCTGGAGCAAGCAGTACTACCACTTCGACGTGGCCCAATGGCTGGACGGCGATCCGGCGGGTCCGACGCCCGCGCCGCAACGACGCAACGGGCGCAACGCGGACTGGCGCGAGCTGAACACTGCCGAGGTGCTCTCGATGCCCGATGCGTGGGAGTACCCGTGGTTCGCGGCGTGGGACCTCGCGTTTCACTGCGTGCCGTTCGCGCTGATCGATGCGCGGTTCGCGAAGGATCAGTTGTGGCTTCTGCTGTTCGAGCAGTTCCAGCATCCGCGGGTGAGCGGGCAAGCGGATCGCTCCTTTCTGGAGCGCATCTTCCACAAGCTGCTGCTCAACTTCACGTGGTGGGTGAACCGCAAGGATCGCGAGGGCCACAACGTCTTCCAGGGCGGATTCCTGGGCCTCGACAACATCGGCGTCTTCGACCGATCCCAGATGCTCCCCGGTGGTGGCCACCTCGCCCAGGCCGATGGCACGGCCTGGATGGGGATGTACTGCCTCGAGATGCTGGTGATCGCCCTAGAGCTCGCGCGCGATAACGTGGCGTACGAGGATGTCGCCACCAAGTTCTTCGAGCACTTTCTCTACATCGCGGGCGCGCTGAACGACATGGGCGGTGAAGGGATCCCTCTCTGGAACGAGGAAGACGGCTTCTTCTACGACGTGCTCCACCTCCCGGACGACTCGAAGATTCCCCTTCGCGTGCGATCCATGGTCGGCCTGATCCCACTCCTGGCCGTCGAGACGCTCGAGCCCGATCTGCTCGACGCCCTTCCCGACTTCCGGCGTCACATGCGCTGGTTCCTGCGCAATCGGCCGGGACTGGCGAGCCTCGTCGCCTCTTGGGAGGAAGAGGGGATGCGCAGGCGCCGCCTGCTGGCGCTCGTCCAAGGCCATCGCATGAAGCAGCTGCTGGGCCGCATGCTTGACCCGGACGAATTCCTGTCGCCGTACGGCATCCGATCGCTCAGCCACTATCACCTCGACCATCCGTACGTGCTGGCGATCGACGGGCGCGAATACCGCGTCAACTACGAGCCGGCTGAATCGCAGACGGCGCTCTTTGGTGGCAACTCGAATTGGCGCGGCCCGATCTGGTTCCCGATCAACTACCTGCTGGTCGAGGCTTTGCAGAAGTTCCACCACTTCTACGGCGATGAGTACCGCGTCGAGCACCCGGTCGGATCCGGGCAGCAGCGCAACCTCGATGAGGTCGCCTCGGACATCTCGCGACGCCTGGAACGGGTCTTCCTGACCGATGACACCGGGGTGCGGCCGCTCTTCGGCGGGCAGCATCTCCCCGGCGGGGGCGCGACCGACCGGCTGCTCTTCTATGAGTACTTTCACGGCGACACCGGAGCAGGCCTCGGGGCGAGCCACCAGACTGGTTGGACCGCTTTGGTGGCGAAGCTCCTGGACCGGACACCCGCAACATGAGCCACATGGGCGGGACGATTGGGACGCCGGACTGGTCGACGATCCCGGCGCCGGTGGACGATGGCGCTACGGATCACCTCCTCGGCGCGCACATTCCGCTCTTGGAGTTGCCATCGACGGATGGTGGCGACGTTGCCCTCGCATCGCTGTCCGGCAGGACGGTGGTCTACGCATATCCGCGAACCGGGCGGCCCGGAGTGCCCAACCCCGAAGGTTGGGACCTGATTCCCGGTGCCCGCGGATGCACGCCGCAGGCGTGTTCCTTCCGCGACCAATACGCCGAGCTTCGCGCGCTGGGGGTCGCGCACTTGTTTGGGATCTCGACGCAGTCCCCGGACTACCAGCGCGAGGCGGCGGAGCGCCTGCACCTGCCGTTTCCGCTTCTCTCCGATGAAGGCTTGCGCCTGACGAATGCCATGGGCCTCCCGACGTTCGACGTCGCGGGCATGAAACTGCTCATGCGCTTCACGCTCGTGCTCGACGACGGCAGGGTAAGCCACGTCTTTTACCCGGTCTTCCCGCCCGACCAATCCGCCGCTGAGGTCATCGCCTGGCTCAGGGTGCAGGGGACAGGCGCGCTAACGCAAAGCCTGCGTTAAGTCGCACGAGGGCGTAGGCTTACAGCCCGATCCCCCGAGCCATCCCTGACAGATCCTGGCAGGTTCAGCGCGTACGCTGGCCGCATCCCCCAGAAGAAGCGCATGGAGAATTCATGACCGCTGCGCCCGCCCGCAACGACGACGCACACACGAATGACCGAGCCCCAATCGAGCTTCCGCAGCGAGAACGCATCGAGATCCTGATCGCGGTTCTGGCGGGGATCTTCCTCGCCGCGCTGGACCAGACCGTGGTCGGCACCGCGTTGCCGCGCATCGTGACCGAGCTGCGGGGCAACGACGTCTACATCTGGCCGTTCACGAGCTACCTCGTGACCGCCACCGTCAGCGGGCCGCTCTATGGCAAGCTGTCTGACCTCTTCGGGAGACGCCCCCTCTTCCTCGCCGGCGTGGGCATCTTCCTGGTCGGATCGCTGCTCTCTGGTCTTTCGCAGACCATGTGGCAGTTCATCGCGTTCCGCGGGCTGCAGGGGCTCGGTGCGGGAGCGCTCTTCCCGATCTCGATCGCCATCATCGGCGACATTTTCTCCCCGTCCGAGCGAGGCAAGTATCTTGGCTTCTTCGGGGCGGTCTTTGGGCTCAGCTCGATCATCGGTCCGGCCATCGGTGGCCTGATCACGGACAACATCAGCTGGCACTGGATCTTCTTCGTCAACCTCCCCATCGGCGCGGTCGTGCTGTACGTGATCTTCCGCATCCTGCCCACCCGGCGCGACGAGGAGGCGACGCGCAGCATCGACTACCTCGGCGCGGCCTTGTTCGTGGCAGCCCTGGTGCCGATCCTCATCGGCCTGACCAACAAGCAGTTCGGCGAATGGACCGATGGCGACGTCGGCGGCTTCGTCCTTGTTGGCCTGGCCCTGGCGGTCGCCTTCGTCTGGGCTGAATCGCGAGCCCAGGAGCCCATCGTCCCCTTGCAGCTCTTCCGGATCCCTGCCTTCACCGCGAGCGTGACGGCCATGTTCCTGTCGGTGATGGGCTTCTTCGCTGCGGTGGTCTTCCTGCCACGTTTCTACCAGGTGGTGCAGGGCAGCTCAGCCACCGCCTCCGGGTACCAGATCCTGCCCCTGTTGCTTGGGCTGATCATCTCGGCGATCGCCACCGGCCAGATCGTGGCACGCACCGGGCGCTACAAGGCCATCATCGCCAGCTCGCTGGTGGTATCCGCGCTCGGCCTCTTCCTCCTCACCAACCTGCGGCCGGAGACGCCGACCCCGCTCGTCTGGCTATGGATGGCAACCACCGGCGTCGGGGTCGGGCCGTCCTTCGCGATCTTCACGTTGGTGGTGCAGAACTCGGTCCCACCGCGCGAGCTCGGGACCGCCACGAGCAGCCTCACGCTCTTCCAGCAGGTCGGCGGAACCGTAGGGCTGGCGCTCACGGGCTCGATCTTCGGGTCGGTCCTGCTCGACGAGATGCCCCGCCAGATCCAGGCGGCCGGCGTCCCCGCCGACTTCGCGGCGCGGTTCGCGCAGGGCGGGGGAGCGGCACTCAACAACTTTGGCGGGGTTGGCGACCTCGGCGCCAAGATCATTGCCAGCAGCGCCGTCCCGATCCCTTTGTCCTCGGGATCGGGACGGCGCTGCTGGCGTGCCTCGTGATCCTGGTGGTCATGCCCGCAACACGGATGCACACCGCCTCCCCCGAGGCCGTGCGCGCAGCACGGGCTTCCGGAGAGCTGGAGCCCACGCCGGACTAGCGGGCAGGCGCCCTCCAGCCGATCCTCGAGTGACGCCCGCGGTGATGGGCCCGCGTGGCAGCCGTCGTTCGGGATGCCGGGATGCCATCACGCAAGAATGGCCAGGACTAGAGGCGTGCTCCGGATCGATCGGGAGGTTCGGGTCGCTCCGGGCGCTCGTCGAGACCCTCGACCTCGATGCCATCGAGCGTGGCCCATGGCTCGCGATATGGCTCCTCGATCTGGGTGACCGGGCGGGGCCGCTTCAGGAGCAGGTAGTCGAGCGCACCCAGGATTCCGCCAACGAGTACGCCGCTCGAGGCATGGGACGGCAGTGGTTCAGCGGGTCGACCGGCGCGTCGGGCCATGCGCGCAGCCTACTCCCTCGATGCCCGGCGCAGGGATTGACGCGTCGTGATAATCGGCGCTCTGGGCGTGCACAGGTGGAGGGTCGGAGGGAACCGTGGTCTTCGCAGGCGGTTGGACCTGCCAGGTCTGCTGGAAATCGAATCGTCCCCAGGATCCGGTCTGCTATCGGTGCAAGTCGAGACGCGGCCTGACCCCCGACGAGGCGGAGGCCGAGCGAAAGGCGCTCGAGGCGCGTGCCGAGCTGCCTGAAGTGGTTCCAGACCTCGTCGTGGCGCTGCCGGTCGTGATCTTCCGCGGCTACGCCAGGGCCTGGCGCCGCGGCGGGATCGGCATCCTCGCGATCCTGGCGCTCGAAGTGTTCGGCGGCGTCCACAACGTCGGCGCGCTGCTGGTGACCGGAGCGCTCGGGTTCGGGCTCGTTGCCTGCGGATTCGCCGCGGGTGAGGTGATCGAGGGGATGCGCGGGCGAGAAGTGTGGGCCTTCATCTTCGGCATCGGTCTTTCGATCATCGGCGTCATCGGCTCGATCGCTGCCTTCCAGGTGCTGGCCCCCGGCCTGATCCATCCGACGGCGGTGCGGTGGGGGAGCCTGATCGTGTTTGGCGGCGCCGGCGCTGCCGCGGCCGCCGGCCTGGTGCTTCTCTTTCTCCGCCGCGATCGTCTTGCGAGCAGCTGATGTGCGCCTGCTAGACTGACCCTGCCGCGCAAGGCGGCACCTATCACGAGTGGCCTGAGAGCCCTGGCTCGATGACGGCCCGGCAACCGACCCATCGCCCTCACGGTGGATGCGGTGCCCCAGCCAGGACCGATAGGAGGTCGAGGAGATGACCGCCATCCGGTATCGCTTCTCACCTCGCTGTTCGCTGCGCAGTCGCAGGTGAAAGGAGCGACTCCATGCCACCCACCGCAGTCCACTTCAACGGCGGCGTCAACCTGGCCGATGCGGAGACCGTCTTTCGCGAGATCTCGGCTCGCGTTCCGCTTGGCGTTCGTCGCATCCCCGACGGCGAGACCGGGGATCGGGCCAACTGGATCTTCTTCCAGCTCCAGAAGTTCTGGCAGACCACCGGCCTCGAGCAGGCCGCGCCTCAGGACCTCGACGCGCCCGGCTACGAGCAGATGCCAAAGGTCCGCCTGGCCGGCGGAGTGGCCCCGGAGAGCATCGCGTGGCCCAATCTCGGCTACGCCGACGCGTACCTGGCCTCATTCCAGATCTACCGCCGACTGCAGGACGAGAGAGTGATCGCACCCGGAATCCGCTTTCAGGTTGAGTACCCGACACCGCTGGCCAGCATCAATGCCTGGGTCGTGGACGAGGACCAGGACGCACTGGAGGCGTCGTACGAGCAGGCGCTGCTGGCAGATCTCGACCGCGTCGTCACGCAGCTGCCGCATGAACGGCTCGCGGTGCAGTGGGACGTCGCGGTCGAGTTCGGCATCCTGGAGGGCGGCTTT
>VBGQ01000017.1 GCA_005882055.1 Chloroflexota bacterium | reverse complement strand
CTCGGGCAGGGGTATCACTTCGAACCACCGCTCCAACCTGATGCCATGACCGCCCTGCTCGCGGAGCGGCATCAGTTCCGCCTGCCTGTGGCTCGGGCCAAACGCTCGAAGGCGCGCGCCGCCTGAAGGACGCACTCGCCCCTGCTCTGAGCGCAATGCCTACAATGCCCATCTGGTTTTCCGCTCTATTTGAGCGTGAAACGCGCGCCCGTAGCTCAGCGGACAGAGCGGATGGCTTCGGACCATCAGGTCGCGGGTTCGATTCCTGCCGGGCGCGCCAATGACACAACTTCGGGCAGCACCTGGTCGAATCCGTGCCGATAGGCCTCGGGTGTGAGCTCCACGGAGACGACCCGCTCACCGTCGACGCTGATCCGGCCGTAGACGGCCCGGATCAGTTGGGCCTGGGCCTCCTCGCTCGCATTGCGCCAAGCTGCCGCGAGGTTGCGGAGGGCAGCGACTGCGTCTTCGGCATCGACGGCCGGCGAGACCGATGGTGAGGTCTCGAGAGCGTCGAGCTCGGGGCTGATCCGCGCATGCTCAGCGAGGTACAAATCGGTCGGGATCTCCCGCTTGGCGTGTCGCGTTGCATTGTCGAGCTCTCGCTCCAACAAGCGGCGCCGAAGCGCGTCGGTCGCCGGAGAGGGTATGCCCTCGAGGGCGGCGAGCCCGCGGACCGCGCCAGCGCCTGGTCGTCGAGCTGCACCTGAGAGAGCTGACCCACGATCAGCCGATCGCGTGGCCCATTGCTGGCTGAAGAGTGGGCCGTTTGGGAGCCGCCACACCAGACGAGACGGTCTACTGCGAATCCGGCATGCGGTACCGCTTCGCCCCCCCAGGTCGCTCGAACAGGCGGTGAAGACGGCTAGCTCAGTCGCCAGCCGCCCTCATCGGTCAATCGCTATCGAGTTGGCCGGAAGCAGGCCCAGAGGTCATTCCTCGGGTTGTAGATGTATTGCCCGCCCGGCTGCTGCGGGCACGGCGGCGTTCCCTGCGCGTAGATGTCGGGTCTGAGCAGATGCTGCGTGCCGACGAATGCCCCGGTCGCAAACTCGAAGACAAGGACCTCATACGAGGGTGCCCTGTCAGCGAAACCCGGCGTTCCAGGGAGCGGCGGAAGGCCGACGCCGGGTGGCGCACAGACCACCAGCGTCGGATCGACACGCGGCTGAATGCACGTCCAGCCGGCGTCCGTCAGCTGACCCGGCGAGACGCCATCCGTGCTGCTTGCCACTGCAGGCACGCTGAATACGACAGCCAGGCTCGCAGCCACCAGCAGCGCACCCATCGCGAATCTCTTCGACAGTCCCATGGTTCCTACCTCTCGGGTTATGGTCGGGCCCCCTCGGCCCGTCACTTGAACTCGACGCTCGCGAGCATCGCGATGAACGTCGCCTTGTCGGCTGGATCTGTTGCCGCCTGAACGCCTTCGTCGCGGAAGAGGAAGCGATAGCCCATCCCGTCGTGAACCGCGAACGCCACGTTGATCAGGATCCCGCAGTTCATCGACACCAACTTCGCCGGCTCACCGCCGACCGTGATCGATTCCACCGACTCCGGGTGCTGCGCAGCAGGGCACGTGTCGCGGTGGGCCAGATAGCCGGTCGTGATCCCCGCGGCGACGTATGCCGCCAAGTCCTTGCTCGTCGGGGCCGCCGTCAGCAGCACGGCTCGTGCCGTGCGTTGGGGGGACTCGAACAAGTCGATCGTAAAGTCTTGGATGTCCGGAGCGCCCGTGCCGTCCCAGCGCTGCACCGCCGGCAACGCCTTCCAGCCCGGCGGAACCGAGACGGAGTAGCCGTAGAACTTCGACGTGAATGTCGAGGACGATTGGGGCGTGGGGGTCGGGTGCGTCCCGACCGGCGCCGCCTGTCGCGTGGCAATGATGACGGCCGCGGTGACAGCCACAGCGGCCGCCGCCACGCCAACGCGCGCAACGGTGAACATGAAAAGCCTCCAGCTCCATCCGAGGAGCCGCCGACGCTCCTGCCGATGGGAGGGAAGCTCCTCCAGCACGGCGTGGAGCAGGTCATGCGGTGCGACCTGCGGCCCTTCCTCGAGCCATTCGTTCAGACGATGGTCAAAGGACTTGCGAACGCTCATACCGTCCGTTCCTCCCGCGTGGCGGGCAGAGTGGCGTCCGCCGAAAGCGCGGCGCGCAGCCGACGCGTCGCGTGGTGGAGCCGGGATCGCGCGGTCCCGGCCGGGATGCCCAGGACATCCGCCACCTCGGTTAGTGGCAGGCCCAGGTAGTGATGGAGCACGACCACCGCGCGCTGCTCGGCCGGCAGGCGTCGAAAGCCGCGCTCCAGCTCGTCCCGATCGGCGACCGAGAGCGCCGTATCCGGGACCGAGGAGCGGTTGACGCTGAGGAACTGGATCGTCGCCGACAGGCGCCGTTCAGAGCGTCGCTGGTTGTAGCAGGCATGGACGACCAGTCGATACGTCCAGGCCTCCCAACGACGAGGGTCTCTGAGCGACGGGATGTCGCGCCACGCCTCGAGGAGGGCGTCCTGGGTCGCGTCCCGAGCAAGCTCCGTTTCGCGGAGGATGCGGTACGCGACCGCGTAGAGGCGATCGATCGCCGATGACGCCAGCACGGCGAATGCATGTGCATCGCCGCCTTGTGCTCGTACGACGAGGGCCTCGTCCACGGTCCACCTTCCCTCGGGTCGGCCTTCATTGGCCTTCCGCTCGTGAAGTATGGCCACCGGGAGCGGCGAAACGTTCATTGCGGGCCGCTACCTCCCCGATATCCTGCGCGGCGAGGTGGTTGGTCGACAGGAGATAGACCGATGAAGTTCTCGCCTCTGCTGGAAGAGATCCTTCGGAAAGGCGCCAAGAGCGCCTGACCGTCACTGCCCGCCTTTGGGAGGCTGGCAAGCGACGACAGCTGGCAGGCGGCGCAGATTGGCGAGCGCGTGGATCACGATCATGGAGATCCAGATCAGCGCGCTTCACATCAGGGCGCGGAGATAGGCGCTGGTCACGAACTCGACCAGGATCACGATCAGGAGAACCGCCCCGGTCCGTCGTTGAGGTTTGCGGATCGGGCGCATACTCTCGCTGACTCTTGTCGCGCATCCTCACTTTGGACTAGCGCCCTCAGCCTGGACACTCCCTTTCGCGGGGGTCCCGTGGTGCGGCATCTGATCTTTCGTATCAGAGGTGCACCGTCATGGCGCGCGTCACCGTC
>VBGQ01000016.1 GCA_005882055.1 Chloroflexota bacterium | reverse complement strand
TCGAACGGGCGAACGAGCGCTGGAACCTCGACGGCGGCAAACAACCAACCGAGTCCTTCAGCGCCACATGGGAGGCCGGTGCGCCGCTTCCGACGCTCGCTTTCGGCAACTACCTGCGGCCTGAGTTCAATCAGCCGCATCACCTCTGCTTCGACAACGAGCTGATCCGCCCGTCCGGCCCAGACGGCTATGGCCGCCCGATCTCGCTGGCGCCGGGCTGGTGCGCACTGTCGATGCTCTTCAGTGACTGGGACCGATCCGGACGGCGTGACCTCCGCATCAGCAATGATCGCGAGTACTACCTGCCCGAGGATGGGCAGGACCAACTGTGGCGCGTCGAGCCAGGGAAGTCGCCCCGCCTTTACGGCGATGGGAATGGCTGGGCCGTGGTGCAGATCCAGGGCATGGGGATCGCCAGCTACGACCTGAACGGTGATGGGTATCCGGAGTACTACCTCACCAGCCAGGCGGCGAACCGGCTGCAGACCCTGAGCGAGGGACCCGCGCAGCCGGCATACGGGGAGATCGCGCTCAAGTCCGGCGTCAATGCATCGGAGCCATTCACGGGCGGGGACACGCGTCCCTCGACGGCGTGGCATCCGGAATTCGCCGACGTCAACAACGACGGCTACGAGGACCTGTTCGTATCGAAGGGAAACGTCAAGGACCAGCCCGAATACGCCCACCGGGATCCAAGCGACCTGTTCCTGGGTAATCCCCAGGGAACATTCCGCGAGGTTGCTGATGTGGCCGACATCCTGAATTTCGACCGAGGTCGCGGAGCGGCGCTCGCGGATTTCAACCTTGACGGGTTGCTCGACCTCGTCGAGGTGAATTACGGCTCGGGGACCCGCATCTGGCGCAATGTCGGTGCGGGCGACGCCGTCCATCCCGCCCAGATGGGCAATTGGCTCGCGCTGGGCGTCACCGAGCCAGGGAGCAATCACGATGCCATCGGCTCCTGGGTGGAGGTCAAGGCCGGCGACCGCGTCCAGCGACGGGAGCTGACTGTCGGCGGCGGGCATGCCGGCGGCCAGCTCGGGTGGATTCATTTCGGAATCGGGACCGCCGAGACAGCACAGGTCCGGGTCCAGTGGCCGGATGGCACGATGAGCGCGTGGATGGACGTGCCGACCAAGCGGTACGCCACCATCGATCGCGGCGAGGGCAACGTCACCCCGTGGCAGCCATCCCCGTAGGCGCACGGGCAGTGACACTCCCCAGGGCGAGAGAGCGCCGTCGGACCCTGCTGGTGGCGGGCTCGCTCGTCGCCGCCGTTCTCCTTGGGATGGTGACCGCGCTCGTCAGGCCGTGGCAGCCCACGAGCGGCTGCCAGCCCTCACCTGCGCACCCGCAATGGTCGGTGGCCCGCATGTGGGACGAGGCGCTCCTCGACGCGATCCGGCGCGCCCTGCCCAATCCGCCGGTCCACGCGCGGAACCTCTTCCACGTCTCGGTGGCAATGTGGGACGCCTGGGCGGCCTACGACCCGGTCGCGGAGGGGTATCTGGTCAACGAGAACGTCTCGACGCGCGACCGTGCCTCGGCGAGGAACGAGGCGATCAGCTACGCGGCTTTCCGCGTCCTCGAGGAACGCTTCCGCAAGTCCGTCGGCGCGTCCGATTCCTTGCTGGGCAGTCGTGAAGTACGGCCTCACCGATGGATCGAACGAGGCCGGCGGGTACTCCTCCCCCGGCTACCGGCCCGTTAATCCGCCGCTGGTGGTGAAGAACCCGGGCACGAAACTCGTGGACCCGAACCGCTGGCAGCCGCTTCAGATCGAGCACATGATCAGCCAGAACGGGATTCCGGTGACCAACGGGGTCCAGCTGGCGGTCGGCCCGCACTGGGGCCACGTCAAGGGTTTTGGGATCCCTAGCGGAGGCTCCGATGGCGTGCCGATCGACCCCGGCCCTCCCCCACACCTCGGCGACCAGCTGACCGATACAGCGTACAAGGATGAAACGCTCGTGGTCATCCGCGCCAGCAGCCAGCTCGATCCGGCAGCAGGGGTAATGATCGATATCTCGCCGGGCGCCAGTGGCGACAACACGTTGGGGACGAACGACGGGCACGGCCGGGCGCTCAACCCGGTCACCGGCCGGCCGTACACGCCGGAGATCGTTAACCAGGCGGACTTCGACCGGGTGCTGGCCGAGTTCTGGGCAGATGGGCCGAAGTCTGAAACTCCGCCAGGGCACTGGAACGTGATCGCCAACACGGCTTCTGACCAGCTCGGATCCAAACTCAGGATCGGCGGTAAAGGGAACCCGGTCGATCGCCTGGAATGGGACGTGAAGCTGTACCTGGCGCTGAACGGCGCAGTTCACGACGCGGCGATTGCCGCGTGGGGACTGAAGGGCAGGTACGACAGCATCCGGCCGATCTCGATGATCCGGTACCTCGGCGGCCTGGGCCAGTCAAGCGACCCGCGCCTGCCGTCATACAACCCGGAAGGACTACCGCTGGTGCCCGGACTGGTCGAGCTCATCACGTCACAGACGACGCGACCCGGAGGGCGACACGCGGCGCTCCGCGGCCACGAGGGCGAGATTGCGATTCGTGCCTGGGCCGGGCCAAAGGATTCGCAGAGCAGCGTTGGCTCGGTGCAGTGGATACGCGCCGTCGGTTGGATCCCATACCAGGCCCCGACCTTCGTCACGCCATCGTTCCCCGGCTATGTCTCGGGGCACAGCACGTTCAGCCGGGCGGCCGCCGAGGTGATGACGGCCTTCACGGGCAGCCAGTTCTTCCCCGGCGGGCTCAGCGAATGGACGACTCGAGCCGGCAAGCTCAAGTTCGAGGCAGGCCCGACCAGGGACGTCGTCCTTCAATGGGCCACCTACTACGACGCGGCCGACCAGGCTGGCCTATCGCGCATCTACGGCGGCATCCACATCCCAGCCGATGACTTCAACGGACGGCGCATCGGCGCCGCGTGCGGCAAGGCGGCCTGGGCACTGGCGGAACGCTACTACGCAGGGCACGGCGCCTGAAAGCGAGAGAGATGGAGGCGCTGACCTACGCGAGCGACACAATTGAGGCCGTCGTCCTCCCAGACGCCGGCGCGAGGCTTCATCGGCTTCGTGTCTTCGGGCATGACCTGCTGCGCACTCCCAACGATCCCGCCCTCCACCGTGCAGACCCGTTCTTCTGGGGCGCGTACGTCATGGCGCCGTGGTGCAACCGACTCGAGGCCCAACCCATCCGGGTGGGATCGCGCCTGCTCGATCTACCGTCAAACTTCCCAGATGGCTCAGCGATCCACGGGCAGGTCTACGCGCAACCGTGGCAGGTGCGAGAGGACGGGCGCCTCGCAATTTACGGGGGCGGCAACGAATGGCCGTGGCACTACCAGGTTGAATTGAGGCTGACGGTTTCTGGCTCCGAGCTACGCCTGGAGCTGAGGCTGACCAACCACGATCGCGAACCGATGCCTGGCGGGCTTGGCATCCATCCGTGGTTTCGGCGGCCGCTCCGTGCCGCGATCCACGCCGCGGACGTGTTCGAGGACAACTTGCGCACCGATGCCCGACCGCAGCCGGTCGCTGGCCGCCTCGACCTCCGGGTGCTCACCACTATGCCTATGGGCCTCGATGCCACGTGGGCTCACGTGGCCGATCCGGCGGTTGAGCTCGTCTGGCCCGCACGGGTCCGGGCATTCATGCACGTAGAGGCTCCCGATGCCTTCATCGTCGCGGCGAGCCCGCCGAGCCTGGGGGCAATTGCTGTGGAGCCGCAGACCCACGCCCCACAGGGCCTGCGACGGATGCTTTCCGGCGAACCCGGCGCGCTGGCCCTGCTCGAGCCGCATGCGCACCTGTCGCTCACCGTGCGGCTCGCGTTCGAGGAGCTCGGGCATATCGGCCCGGGCACGCCATGCGCGACGGTGTCGGGCATCGTGAGCACTTCCCTCTAGCCGAGTGGCATCGCGCGCGCGATGATGCGCGGCGGCGCTTGGGATGCTCCCAGCCGTGGTGGCTGGGGCCGGCGCCGGAGTGAGGAGGTCGGATCCATGGCGGTCGAGGCGCTCAATCCCGAGGGGATGCCCACCCACGCGGGGGACCTGTCGATCGAGGGCCGCGGCATCGAGCCGATCCCGGCCGAGGCGCGCTACGGATCGCTGGGCCGTATCTTCACCGTCTGGTTCACGCCGAATCTCGTGCCCGCGGCCTTCTTCATCGGGACGCTGGCTGCGTTGGATTTCCTGAAGATCGGCTTCGTCACGGGAGTCCTTGCCATCCTTGTTGGCAACCTCGTCGGCTCCATCCTTGTCGGAATCCTCGGAACCATGGGACCCCAGACCGGGATGGCCCAGATGCCGCTCGCGCGAGCGGCGTACGGCAAGAGCATCGTCATTCCCGGCCTCCTGAACTGGCTGAGCTGCATCGGCTGGGACGGCATCAACTCGATCTTCGGAGCGGCGGCGCTCAGCCTGCTGACCGGCTTGCCGTTCTTCGTCTCGCTGCTGATCATCGTGATCCTGCAGGCGGCGCTGGGCGTCATCGGCTACGAGGCGATCCACACCTTCGAGAAGTACATGGCGCTCGTGCTGGGTGCCATGTTCGTGGTGCTGACCATCGCAATCTTCGGACAGGCGAGCACTGGACGGACCGATGGCTTCACTGGGGCGGACCAGCTGGGCGCCTTCATCCTCTTCTCGACGATCTGCGCAAGCTTCGTGCTGGCGTGGGCGCTCTACGCCTCGGACTACAGCCGATACCTGCCGCAGAACACGTCGCGATTCGGCATCTTCTGGATTACCGTCGCCGCGCTGACTTTGTCCGCGGGATGGATCGAGGTGCTCGGCTTGGCGGTGGCGGACAAGGCGACCGGTGAATCG
>VBGQ01000061.1 GCA_005882055.1 Chloroflexota bacterium | reverse complement strand
TCCCGCAGCCTGTCCCAGCCCTGGTCGAACTTGCCCTTGTATTTCGCAATCCACGACTTCGGCACCTGGTGCGGCGCGTGGGTCGCGCCGGGGGCGAAGTACATGAAGAACGGCTTGTCCGGCGTGAGCGATTTCTCAGACTGCATCCACCGGATGGCCTGGTCGGTCATGTCGGTCATGAAGTGGTAGTTCGGATCCTTCGGCAACTCCACCTGGGTCATTCCATCGTAGAGCAGCGGCGCCCACTGATTGGTCTCGCCGCCGATGAAGCCATAGAATTTGTCGAAGCCCGACCGCGTCGGCCAGCGGTCTGTCGGCCCGGAAGGGCTGACCTCCCACGCCGCGGTCTCGTGAGACTTGCCGAAAGCGGCGGTGCTGTAGCCGTTCAGCCGCAGCATCTCGGCCAGCGGCGCCACGCTGTTCGGGCGCTGGCCGGTCTGGCCGGGAAAGGCAGTGGCGGTCTCCGTGATCGAGCCCATGTTGTTCACATGATGGTTGCGACCGCTGAGCAGCGCCGCGCGCGTCGGTGAGCAGAGCGCCGTCGTGTGAAACTCGTTGTAACGCAGTCCGGCGTTGGCCAGGCGCTCCACCGTCGGCATGTGGACGGGCCCGCCAAAGGCGCTCGACTGCCCGAAGCCCATGTCGTCGATGAGGACAATGAGAACGTTGGGCGCCGTGGCCGGCGCCTTGACCTCGAATCGTGGTGGGGGCGTGGCCTTACGCGCGTCGAATTCCGTGATCGGCGCGTAGGCAGGCTCCGGGATCGGCAGCACCGTGCGGTCGGTGGGCAGTACCGTCCGCGCGGGGGCGGCCTCCTGGGCAGCGACGGGCGCCGCCACCAGCGGGGCCAACATGAGGATCAGGCCGAGAGCCACTGTGCTTCGCCGCAGCATCGGTGTCTCTCCCTTCGTGCCGGGAGCCCTCTTTGCATGGCGCCCCGGACGAGTCGATTTTGACCTTGGTCCCACATCCCCCGGTTTGCGACGCCACCGGGGGGTCCGGGCCGGTTACTGCTTCGCGGGCGGCGTCGTCGCGGGTGACGCAGGATCGGCTGCCGGCGCCGCGGTTGCTGCCGGCGCAACCGCAACGGAGGACGAGGCGGCTGCCGGACCCGGGCCAGGAGTTGCAGCCTCAGGTGCCTTCGCAGGCGCTGCGGCGTGTGGTGCGTGCGCTGTTTCCTTGAGCTTTGCTTGCAGCGCGCGGCACGGAACGCTCAGCTCTTTCTCGTGGCGCTTGAGGCACTGCAACACCCGTCCGCCGGAGTGGGGAACGGTCGCGCAGAAAGCCTGGACGTCCGGTTCACAGTCGGCGGCCGAGGCGAGGAAGTCCTTCTTCAATTGGTCCAGACGTCCCTTGCACGCGCTCGATAGCTCGGCAGACTTGTCGGCGAGACATCGCAGGACGTCGCCTTCGCCGGGCTTGACGCCTTTGCAGAGCGCCTCGATGTCTTCTGTGCAGGGTGAGATGGCGGGGACCTCGGCCTTCGCACCGGGCGTGTCGGCTGGCGCCGCAGCGGATGCTGTTGCAGCGGTTGGGGCAGCGGTCGGCGCCGGGCCTTTATCCTGCGCCTGGGCAAGTGCGGAAACGATTGTACTGGCGGCGGCGATTGCGAACACGCGCGACATCGACATGTGAGGTTCCTTCACGTTTCAGGATGAGCGATGGGTATCCTGGGCCCCTTGGCGCCGGGCGGCCCGAGCGCATCTTCGCGAACGAGCATCTCCCACCTGCCGCGCCGCGGGTAATTGGACCAAAGACGCATTTCCGCCGAGAGCGGCCTTTCCCCGGGCGCAGCTACCCTGGCAGCGCCCGACGCCCGATCATCGGGCAGTGCCTACCCCTGAGCGAGGGATTGAGAGAGGCTTTCCAGGTTTTGCGGCTGCACGCGGATGACGCCGCCGCGCGGGCTGTCGATGTCCGCGATGAGAAAGAACGAGATGGACACGACGAGCGGCAGTACCACCATCAGGATGGTCTCCCCTCGAACCTGTCGCGCACCATAGCCGACCAGCAGGTTGCAACAGATGGCGATCGCAGCCATCAGCACCCATGCCGCAGGTGGAATCCGGTTCCACCACGCAGCCTGCGTGTATCCCTGCGAGTTGAGCACATCGTTCATGCCCGAAACGGCCAAGGCGATCACCTGTGTCGGCTGTGCCATGGCCGGGGCCCGGACCGCGGACCACAGCTCGGCTTGCAATCGACCAGTATAGGCATCGATCCGCTGAAGCTGTTGCCCGTCGCGAGCCACGTAGAACAGGAGACGCTGATCGACATAGGTCTTGAGCAGCGCACGCACTCTCGCCGCATCGGCGGGAGGCAAGAGGTCAGCCCGGACGTATTCTGTACCGATCGCGTTGGCCTCCGCCTCTTCGTAGTTCTTGCGCTGATCGTAGCGGCTGATGGCCATCGAGAAGCTGAATCCGATGATGAGGCCGAGAAGCGTCAGGGCAGCGGTCTGGATGACGCCGAATTGCTCACGCGCGCTCTCTTCCAGGCCTCCCTGCTTCCTGAGAAGGAAGACCCCGATGAGCTCCGAGAGCAAGAGAACGACGAAAGGGCCGCCTTGGCGAGGGCGTCGTGGTCGCGGTCGGTCTGCTCGGCATAGGCGGCGGCAAAGCGGGCGACGGCCTCGTCCATGCGGTCGCTCTTGCCGAGGTAGCCGGCGATGGCGGCGGGGTCGCCCGACTTGGCGTGCGCGAGGGCCAGGGCCCACCCGCAGAGCTTGCAGTAATCGGGAAAGGTCTTCGTGCGCGTTGTGGCCGGGTCCAGCGTCGCGCCGCCCTTCATGTCCCGGAGTTGGCGCATGTAGAAATGGTTCCCGTTCGCCTGTATGCCCCAGCCCAGGAAGATGTCCGGAGCGCCCTGGATGATCCGCTGTCCCACCACGACGCGCTGGCCCTCGCACTTCCAGGCACGGGTCTTGAAGTAGGGCGCCAGGACCGACGGTTGGGCTTCCTTGTACTGGAGGAACAGGGGGTCGTCGGAGCCGTTGCCGCTCAAGAGGATGACCCAGCAGCGCGTGCCGACGCTTCCCACGCCCACGACCTTTCGGGCCACATCCATGATCCGGTACCGGGCGAAGAGGGATTTGCGCTCCTCGGGAAGGGACTCGAGGTAGAGCTCCAGCGTGCGGCCGAGCGCCTCCGCAATGGGGCGACCGTCTGAGGTGTGCGTCTCCCGCACGATGAGAGGCCTCTCCTCGACGATGCGGTGGCGGTCGTCCACGAGCTCCGCCATCTTCTCGAGCACCTGCATGTGGCCCCGCTGCCGCGCCTTGGCCAGGGCCCGCTCGACGTCCTTCCTCGCCTGCGGAGACGCCGTCTCCAGGACGGCCCGTTCGTCGATGCGCGAGTACCAGACCGCCAGGTTCCCCATCTCCGCGTATTCGCGCATGCGCTTGCGGTAGCTTCTGACCGCGGCGCGGGCCGCCTCCTCGCACAGGACTTTGTCAGCGCCCACGAACTTGCCGGCCACCACGGCGCTGGCGGCGAGGCGCTTGAGGTCCCACTCCCAGGCTCCCGGCAGCGTCTCGTCGAGATCGTTCACTCCGAACACAAGGTTGCGCTCGGCCGAGGCGAAGACGCCGAAATTGGCGACGTGCATGTCGCCGCATGCCTGGACCGTCAGGCCCGTCACGGGCGTGCCCGCCAGGTCGGCCGACATCACGATGGCCGACCCCCGCAGGAAAGCGAAGGGGCTCGCAAGCATCCGGGCATACCGGATGGGAACCAGGTTTGGCAGGCGCGTCCTGGCCTGAGCCTCGAGAAGCCCCACAGGGTCCTGCCGCCCGGGTGCGGGCCGGTAATCAGCGTGTGATTCGTGGGGCACTCTTCTGCGCAACGCCTTGCCCGCCGCCATGCGGTCCTCGACCGACGGCATGGGGGCCGTGAAGCGAGCCAGCACTTTGGCGTAATGTTCGGCCCGGGCGGGGGCGACAGGCATCGCATTTTGCACGGTGTCCTCCTGCATCGTCGATCTTGGGCCCGCACGTCGCGGGCTCGCCGCTACGTTGCAGATAGAGTCTCTATAACAGGTCGTGCGGCGGTCATGGGAGGGAGACGACAATGAAGTCCGGCACGCCAGCGACCCGTGACCGTTTGTTGCAGGATCCTCGGGACTTCTCGCTCGTCCTCGGGGGTCCGCTCTTCCAACTCTTTCGTCGGGCGCATCTTTCCGACGATGAGCTGATGCTGGTGCGCCAACGCGTCATCGTCATCTCGATGTTTGCGTGGCTGCCGCTCTTGCTGCTCTCGGCTCTGGAACGACAGGCACTGCGCGGGAGTGTGGCCGTCCCCTTCCTGCTGGACGCCGACGTTCACGTCCGGTTCCTGGTGGCGGTGCCCCTGCTGATCGGGGCCGAGATCCTGGTGCACAGGCGCATGCTTCCCGTGGTGAAGCAATTCCTGCAGCGCCAGCTGGTTCCCGAGAGCGCCATGGCACGGTTCGATTCCGCCATCGCGTCGGCGTTCCGGCTGCGCAACTCGGTGCTGGCCGAGGTGGTGCTGATCGCCTTGGTGTATGGGGTCGGGGTCCTGATCGTCTGGCGCCATTACGTGGCCCTCGACACGGCCACCTGGTATGCGACACCGTCCGTTGAGGGCTCGAAGTTCTCGCTCGCTGGAAGGTGGTACGGCTACGTGAGCCTGCCGATCTTCCAGTTCCTGCTCTGCCGCTGGTATTTCCGGTTGCTGATCTGGGCGCGCTTTCTCTGGCAGGTATCACGGATCGAGTTGAACGTGGCTCCCATGCATCCGGATCGCGTCGGAGGCCTGGGCTTTCTCTCTTCGACGGTAGACGCCTTCGTCCCGCTCGCCGTAGCGCACGGCGTGCTGCTTGCCGGACAGTTCGCCAACCGCATTTTCTACCTCGGTGCCGCACTGCCTGGTTTCAAGGTCGAGGTCGGTGTGATGGTCATTTTTCTGTTGTGCGTAGTGTTCGGCCCGCTCCTGGTGTTTGCTCCCCAGCTTGCTCAGGCGAGGCGAACGGGCCTTCGCGAATTCGGTACGCTGGCCCAGCGATACGTGCGGGAGTTCGATGCCAAATGGCTGCGCGGCCGCGCGCCTGCCGATGAGCCGTTCGTGGGGAGCGCCGATATCCAGTCCCTCGCTGATCTAGGCAATAGTTACGAGATGGTGCGGACCATGCGTGTCGCGCCCATCACGAAGGAGGCCGTCTTCCGAGTCGTGGCCGCGACGGTCGCGCCGATTGTACCGCTGGCACTCACGATGATGCCGCTGGAAGAACTGCTGAAAAAACTGCTCGGCATCTTGTTCTAGGAAGGTGCCTCAGAACGCCTCGTTGAAGCTGAAGTAGAAACCGGTCGACTCGCGCCCAGCGCCCAGATCGAGCCGCACGGCCATCCGTCCTTGCACGACGATGCGGTATCCAACCCCGAAGTTGGGGAGCAGGCAGTTGAGGTGCTTGTAGCTGCTTCCCATCGTCCCGGCGCCGATCCAGGTCACAAAGCCGTTGATTCCGAACTGGGGGTCGCCTTTCACGTTGTATTCCTTCAAGTCCATCCAGCGAAGCTCGAGCAGCGCATAGATGATGGTGCTGTCCCGGTAGCGTCCTTCCCGGTACCCGCGCAGGTCGTTGGCCGAGCCCAGCAGCGAGAGCTCCGTCCAGGGCACGTCGCCGACGCCGTTGCGCGTGCGGACGTTCCAGGCCAGGGTGAACCCGGGGCGACCGAGGGACTGGTACTGCCGGTAGTCCAGATCCAGGATGTTGTAGTTGGTGCTCCCGCCGAACCCTGGCCGGTAGAGCAGGTACTGGGCCTGCAGGAAAACGCCCTTGAACGCGTTCTGCGGGAAATCGCGCGAGTCGTAGCGCAAGATGGGGCCCAGGCCGGTGTTGACGAAATGCGTGCCCTCGGCCACGACGTTCGGATCCTGCGCCATCTGCGGCGCGAGATTGCTGGCGGTGGTGCTATTCACGTCCATCGCGGCTCCGAAGTACAAATCCTTGCGGAGGCGCCACAAGACCATCGGCGCGAACTGCTTGTAGACGCGCCTGTACTCGGTAGTGGCCGGGCCGATCTTGGTGTTGTACGCAGAGCTGTAGCCGACGCCGAAGTAGTTGTCGTTCATGTCCTTGAGCCCGAAGTAGGCGTCGATGCGCAGGCGGTCCTGCAACAAATAAGTCGTGGGCTTCACGGTGAAGACCAATGCGCCGGTGCTGCCGTAGCTGAGCGCCAGGGTCGTGGAGGAGCGCGGGCTCTCGTCGTCGAACGGGTAGCTGAACAAGGCGCCGCCCGCGATCAAGAGTCCCAACTCGGGCGTGTAGCCGGGACCGAGGATCGGCGTGATCCAGAGCTTGCCGATGGTGAAGGCGAGCTTCGGCTTCTCCTCCTCGGCCTGGCCGAGGGCCGCGGGCGACGTGACCGCGAGGACCAGGAAGAGGACGACGGTGGGCTTGGACACTTTGGGCCGGACTCAGTTCCAGAACGCCAGCGAAAAGCAGAGCCGCTGCTTGTCGTCGGAGAACCCGGCGAGACCGTCTTCGCCCCAGTGGTCAGCGCGCGATCGCGCCTGGTCGTGGTTGAAGTGGTTCCAGGCGTCTCCGTCGGCGCTGTAGTCCTCGCGCACGGTGCCCCACTGCCGCTCGGACAAGCAGGGGCCCCACTTGCGCCAGGCGACGCCGCGCTCCCGCGCCTCAGCGATGCGGCCGAGCTCTGCTCCCGCGACCGTCGTCATGGAGTCCCCGCGAGCAGCCACGATGGATCGAAGGTGGAGGGAGGGCGAGTTGGACCTTTGGCCAACGAGGGTCACTTCGCGCCGTGCTCCTGCGCCACCTTACCGGGAGGGTTCGGGGACGTCGGTCTTGTGACCTATCCCGTCCGGGCGGGAGCGTCTTCCGGAGGGCGGTCGGATGGGATTCCGAGTCGTCCGGCCATCCGGACCAGATCCGGAAGCGACCGGGCGCCCATCTTCTCGACCACGCGGGCGCGGTGCACCTTGATCGTCTTCTCGGAAATTCCCAGCTCCCAGGCCACTTCCTTGTTGATCAGGCCCGAGATCACCAGCGCGAAGACCTGGCGCTCGCGGGGCGTGAGCTTCGCGAAGTTCTGGGTCAGGTCCACCAGTCCGCGGCGGCGGAGGCTTTCTTCCCGGCTGCGCGTCACCGCCCGTTCGAGCGCGTCGAACAGGTCCTCCTCCTGCACGGGCTTCTCGAGGAAATCGACCGCTCCGTCCTTCATCGCCTTGACGCTCGCGGGCACGTCACCGTGCGCGCTGAGGAAGACGATGGGGGGCGGTATGGGATACGCGCTGAGCTTTTCGGCCAGCTCGATGCCGTCGATCCCGGGCATCCGCAAGTCGGTCAGGACCACAACCAGAGCATCGTCGGGCGGTTGCTCGGCGAGCAAGGCCTGCGCGGAGGCAAACGCGCGCGCCCGGTATCCCGCCGACTTCAGGAGGCGGAGCAAGGCGCTGCGGACCGATTCGTCGTCATCCACCACATATACGATTGCGGACTCGTTCATGGTTTCCCCAGTTCACTGTGATTTTACGGCCGGCAAGCTCAGCTCGAATACCGAGCCCCGCTCGCGGCCGTTGCGGGCCCCGATGCGCCCGCCGTGTGCCTCGATGATGGTGCGGCAGATGGACAGCCCCATTCCCATCCCGTTGGGTTTGCGGGTGAAGAAGGGCTCGAAGATCCGGTCGAGATCGTTTGGCGGGATGCCCGGTCCGGTATCGAGGATCGACAGGCCGAGGAAGCCGTCCGTCGCGGCGGCGCGCAAGGTGACCTCGCGCGGTCGATCCATGCCCATGACGGCGTCGAACGCGTTCACCAGCAGGTTCATCACCACCTGCTCGAGCTGGACGCGGTCGCCATTCACCAGCGGGAGATCGCGCGGCACGTCGAGGACGACGTCGACGCCGCGGCCCACGGCGTCCTCATATAGGAGCCGCAGCACGTGCTCGATGAGCGGCCCGACGGCGAGCGGCACGCGCTCGGTCTCGTGGCGCCGGAACATCTGGCGAAGGCGCCCCAGCACCTCCCCCGCTCGGCGGCAGTCCTGGCCGAGGTCGTGCAGCGCGCCGAGCGCCTCGCCGAGCGCCGGCCGTTTGCGGTCCAGGAACCGTTCGGCTGCCTGGACGTTCGTGTAGATGGCGGTGAGCGGCTGATTCAGCTCGTGCGCCAGCGAGGCGGCCAGCTCCCCCAGCATGCTGACGCGTCCCGCGTGCGCCAGGTGCTCGCGAAGCACGCGGCTCTCGGCCTCGGCGCTTCGGCGGCCCTCCTGCTCGCGGGTCACCGCCGACTGGTTGGCGATCCGGTCCAGGGCAGCGGCGACCATCTCCGCCAATCGCTCGGCCGCCTCGACGGCGTCCGCCGACCATGGCCGGGGTGCGCGAGCGATCACCGCCAGCATTCCTCCCCGGGTCCCCCCGACCTGGAGAGGGACGACGATCCCTGACTCGAGCTGCTCGGTCAGGCTCTCGAGTCGCCAGGCCGTGAGCGGGAACTCATCGCGACTCTCCCAGACCAGCGTGCGGCCCCCTTCGAGTCGACCGAGGATCGAGGGCAACAGATCCGAAGAAACCGGGCCCGCACTGCCGTTTCTTCGCCCATGCTCCCAGAGGTGGTGTTGGACGATGCCGTCCGGTTCACGCCTCGCGACGAGCGCGCGATCTGCGCCGAGCGCATCGCCCACCTCGGCGATGGCACCGTCGATGGCGCCGCCGAGGCGATGATGAGGCGTGCGGATCAGCGCGGCCGAGATGCGCAGCAACAGCGTCGCAAGCGTCGCCGTTTCCCTGCGCTTGACTGCCTGGGACCTGATCGCCCCAACGCCCACCCGCTCCATTGCCAACTCTCCGAGCCTCTACAGTTTCGCTAGGTGTGCGTATCGTGCCCAGACTTGGACACCCCGCGTCAAGGGGGTTCAAAATTCCAGGGTGCTGAATTCACGACGAGGGACCCACAATTGCGTAGGGCGCCGGAAAGGACTCAGCGGTGCGCCACCCGCGCGCGGTGCGCGGTGCGCGACGCGTAGGCGCCCATCGCCACGTCGATCGCGCGCAAGAGCACGTCGGCCTCGATCGGCTTGGAAAGCATCGTTTCCGTCGCAACGCCGTCGCCGATCTCCTCGAGCTCATGCGCGGTGACGAAGATGACGGGCGAATCGCGCCCCGCAGCGCGGAGGGCGTCGCGCAGGGCGGGCCCGCTCATCCCGGGCATGCGCACGTCGACGATCAAGCAGTGATTCCCCCGCGGAGGCCGCCGCTCCAGGAACGCGGGCCCCGACTCGAACGCCTCCACCTGGAACCCGGCCGCCGTCAGGAGCCGGGCAAGACCTCTGCGGACGGAGTGGTCGTCGTCGATCACGAACACGCGGCGAGCGCGCGCTGGCATCCTTCCATCCGAGCACTTGTCGATCCGGAAAGGAATGGATCGGAGGTCCAATACGGTCGGAAGATTCGGGTCCGCCGGTGCCTGGCGGCGGCCTTGCGGCGGTCGGATCGTGGCCCTTGGTCCCATCCCGCTCCCAGGCACCTCATCTCTTCAGGCGCCGGTGAGAACGTCACCAGTAGTATTGCAATCCAATCTGCGCCACCGTGACCGTGGCGGCGATTCCGGAGCGGATGGAGAAGCTCCGCCTTCCGATCTCCAGACCGAGGCCGAGATCGCCACGACCCGTGTACGAGATGCCGCCCGAGAACGTCTGGATGTAGGGGACACTCTCGTCGTTGATCGGGTTGATGAGTCGGTACCCTGCGAGCAGCCCGATCGGTACGGACGACACTTTTCCGAAATCGAAATCCGCAGCGGCGCCGACCAGCAGGGAGCTCGTTTCCTGGATGACCGTGCCGGACGCGCGCAGCGATTTGTACGAGTACCCCAGATTGCCGGTCAGGCCGAGCGCCGAAAACGGCGCCCAGGAAGCCGCCAGCGTCGGGCCGAGCGTCAACCCGTGCGTCGATTGCAAGGCGGCGCCTGAATCGATCACGTGGTCCCGGAGAGCGCGGAGGATCGCGTCGGCGATGAGGAAGCCGTATTCCGGCGTGTAGCTCACGTCCAGCAACACCGCGGTGTCCACGGGCCCCAAACGGTAGCCAAGCTTCGCCTGGCCGCCCACGCCGACGGCGACCTGGGCGCCGACCGAGACCACTGAAGCCCCAGTGATGCCGGTATACGCGCTGGTGACGACCGAAGCCGCGGCCGACAGCCATTCGCGGAATCGATATTCGTAGCTGAACGTCTGCGCGAGCGCGGCAAAGCTGTAATCGGCGGTGCCGGTCACGTTGCCGCTGGAGTCGTACTTCGGACCGGTGGCGTTTCCCACGCCGTAGAGAAGCCCGACCTGGAACGTGGTCTGCCGGAAGGACGGGTTGGCGAGTTGCGAAGGTTGGAACACGTGTCCGTTGAGCTCGCGGCTCGAGGACTCCGCGACCTTCGCCGGCTCGGCGGTAGCTGCCTCCTGGTCGGCCATGACGGCGCGGGACGACAGCGCTACGAGGACGACTGCGAGTTGCAGGCGCATGATTTCTCCCCTCCCATCGCGCTGCGGCGAATTCCGGGTCCATACCGCGCGCGACGGAAGAGCAGGATTGGACCATGGCAGTACAACTCAGCCACGGCGGCCGCCGCTCCGACCTGCCTCGGCGCGACGCGCCGACGGATGGGGCTTTAGGCGCATGGTTTTGTGGGGAGAAACGCGGGGACACTGGCTCGCATGAGCCATTCCCCGTCTCCGTCCCGGATGCCCCTCTGCCTGCTCGTCCTGCTCGCGGCCGCTCCCGCCGCGTTCGCCCAGTACCAACCGGAGTATCCGCCGCAGGCGTATCCACCGGAGTCGTATCCACCGCCGTCGTATCCGCCTCCCTCGTACTCAGAAGGCGAAGCCCAGCGCCCGCGGGTGTTCGACTTGTCGGTCTTCGGTGGATACCAGCTCAACGGCGACGTCGGGACGACCTACGGCAAGATCGACATCGGCGATTCGCCGAGCTTCGGGGCCGCGCTGGACTACCGCTTGCATCGGATGGGCAGCCTGGAATTGATCTGGGTGTACTCGAAGCCGGACGCGACCTTCCGCTCGTTCAACGGGCTCTACCCGAGCAGCGGCGCCTTCGGCGTCGCTTCGCACTATTTCCAGATCGGCGGCATGAGCTCCCTGCCGCGCGGCAAGCTGGAGCCCTTCATCGCGCTCACCCTGGGCGCGGCGCTCTATCTGCCGGATACCATCACCTTCACCAACGGCAGCACGGTGAGCGTAAGCGACACCTGGCGATTCGCCACCACCCTCGCGCTGGGGACCAAGGTCTGGCTCACGCCGAACGTGGGCCTGCGACTGGAGACACGGCTTCTCGTGCCGATGCTCTTCACGGGAGGCGGTTACTATTACGGGACTGGCGGATCGGGCTTCGGCGCGAGCGCCGGCATCCCCGCGGTGCAACTTGCGTTCCTCGGAGGACTGGTCTTCGGAAAGTGAGTGGCCTCCGGGTGGGTGCCGGAGGTCAGGTCGCTGCATGCGACCCGTTTGTGTCCTGGGCGCCTTGGCGCTGGCCGCGGCGCTCGCCGTTTCCGGGCCGGCCGCCGCCGCGGACACGGACGCGGAGTCCCCGCAGCGAGTCCGCACGGGCGCGCAGATCCTTGGCTTTCTCGGGCTCGATTTCGCGCTTCTGTACTTGTCCCCGCCGCCCGCCGCCGATCCTCCCGGAAACGTCCGCCTGATCGACAAGCTGAGCCTGCGAGCCTGGAGCTTCGACGCCAGCGCCTTCGCAACGAACTTCGTGGCGCACCCGCTCGCGGGCACCTACTTCTATACGACCGCGCGCTCGAATCGATCGGCGCCGCTGGAATCGCTGGCCTGGGCGTCGCTGGCCTCGTTGACCTGGGAGCTGGCGGAGTTTCCCGAGAACGTCTCGTTCAATGACCTGATCGTGACGCCCATCGCTGGCGCGTCGATCGGCGAGTCCCTGGTGCAGCTTTCCCAGTGGCTCGATCGAAGGCCGCGCTCCGCGGGGCGGGCCGCGCTGGCAACGGTGTTGTTTCCCATGAAGCTGGTCAACGGCGCTCCGCCCGATGACGAGACGGACGGTGCGCTGACCGCGCGTCTCCGGCTCGTCGGAGGGGCCACGCTGCACGGCGAATCCGAGCTCGGCGTACAGCTCGCGACACGGCTCGTTCGCTTCCCAGGGTTCGGTAAACCGGGCGAGGGGGCGCGTTTCGCGCTCGCCGGCAACGTCAGCGAGTTGGCCCTCGATGCGCGAAGCTCTCGCTCCGGACTGGCCGACTTGCGCTTCACCGCTGGCGCCGCCCTGGCCACGGTGTACCAGCGCAGCATCGCGGCGGAGGGCGACGGCTGGGATCTCCTCGCCACCGGCGGCGTAGCCTACGACGTCCGACAGCACAGATGGGACGCGGGGCCGCTCGATGCCTGGTCGTCGGTGCACGTGCCCGGAATCAGCGTGCAGCTTCGCAGGATGGCCGGGCCTCTTCGCATCTCGGCGCGTGCCGGCCTGGCGCTCACGCTCGCCGGCGCGCGATCGTTCGCGCTCGACGGCGGACCGGCGAGCCTTCCCATCACCACGCTCACGACCACGCAGCAGGCCTGGGGGTACACCATGGGGTGGGGAGTCTCCGCGGCGCCGGCGCTGGAGGTCGCGTACGGACCGTTCTCGCTCGCCCTCGCCACGACGATCGACACGCGCTACAGCCTGGACAGGCCCGACCCCTGGCCGGACCGCCACCCCACGGCGAGAATTACCGACAGCTGGTCCAGCCTGCGTGCCGGCGCCAGCATGAAGCTTCCCTGGAGCGATCTGGAGATCTCCGCCTCCCTCCAGCGCAGCCTGCGTCGCGGGTCCGCTGGCGCGCTCACGCGCACCGCTGGCGAAACCACCGCGCTGCTCGCCCTCGGGTTCGCGCTCGATTGAGCGTCACCCGAGCGGGTC
>VBGQ01000015.1 GCA_005882055.1 Chloroflexota bacterium | reverse complement strand
CCATGGCGGCGACCACCGAGTTGGTGGTTCCCAGGTCGATGCCGATGATCTTGCCCATCGGGTCAGTTCTCCTTCGGATTCGCTGTGTTCGGGTTCCTTGGGTTGTTCGCGACGCGCACGAGCGCGGGTCGCAGGACGCGGTCCCCGAGCCGATAGCCGCGCTGGACCTCGTCGATCACGACGTTGTCGGGGTACTCGGTCGTCTCCTGGTGGACGACCGCTTCGTGCAGGTTGGGATCGAATGGCGTGCCGACCGCCTCGATGGGGGTCACGCCCTCGCTCTCGAGGACCGTGCGCAGCTTCCGTCCCACGAGCTGGATCCCCTCGACCCAGCCCTCGTGGGCGTCCTCCGGAACGCTCGCCAGCGCCCGGTCGAAGTCATCCAGCACGCTCAGCAGCTTGCTGATCAGCACGGCGTTCGAGAACTGCGCCATCACGCCGCGCTCCTCCTCGGTTCGCCGGCGGAAGTTGGCGAAGTCGGCCGCGGTGCGCTGCCAGGAGCGCTCCTTCTCGTCCGCTTCGCTGCGGACCGCCTCGAGCTCGCGCTCGACCTCGGTCAGGCGCTCGAGGAGCTCACTGCGCGTTGGCGTGTGAATAGCCTCGGCCCGCTCCTCGGCGCGCGTCAGCGGACGCGGGCCGCGAGGCCGGCCGTTGGTCGGTTGGTCAGTCATGGCTCTCCCCGTACTGGGAGCTGATCAGCTCGTTCATCAAGGTGGCGAGGTAGCGGACCGCGGGAATCGCCCGCGGGTAGGGCATGCGGGTTGGCCCCAGCACGCCGAGCAGCCCCAGCGCGCTGTCCGCGGAGCCGTACGGCGCGAAGACGAGGCTCACCTCCTGCATCGCGTCGTTGGGGTTCTCGTGGCCGATGATCACGTGAACGCCACCGTGGCGCGTGACGACCGGCACCAGCTGCTCCAGGAAATCGGTCCGGCGCAGGACTTCCAGGATGGCGCGCACCTTGGAGCCCTCCGCGAACTCGGGCTGCTCCAGGACGTTGACGATGCCATCGGTGAAGACGTCCTCCACGACCACCGCGTCCGACTCTTCCAGGAGTTCGGCGACGACGCCGGCAACGTGACCGGCGAGGGGGGCGAGACGCCCGGCGCGACGACGCGCCTGCGGCCCGGAGAGGCCGGCGAGCTCCGAGTTGAGTATTGCGGCAGCCGAGTCCAGCTCCGCCTGACCGATAGTCGAGTCCGGGGCGAGCTGGTCGAGCGCCGAGCGCTTCAGGCGCCGCTGCACGACGCGGCCATCCGCGAGCACGAGCACGGCCAGCCGTGAACCATCCCCGAGCTCGACGAGCTGCAGGTGCCCAAACCTGGCGCGACGCGCCTTGGCCGGGGTGACGACTGACGCACTGCGCGTGCTGGTCGCCAGAACTGAAGCGGCGAGGCGCAGCCACTCATTGCTGGTCAGCTGCACCTGGCTGAACTGGTGGCGGATCATCAGGCGATCCGCGCGATCCAGCTCGGTCTCGCGCATGAGGGTCTCGACGTAGATCCGATAGCCCAGGTCTGACGGCACTCGGCCGGCGCTGGTGTGGGGATGCTGGAGCAGGCCCATCGATTCGAGCTCGGCCATCGCGGAGCGAATGGTCGCCGAGCTGACGTCCATCCCCCAGCGAGTGACCAGGTTCTTGGAGCCCACCGGCGCCGCGTTGAGCACGTAATCCTCGACGACGGCGCGCAGCACCGTCCGCTGCCGCTCGGTCAGCTCACTGACCGGCGTCTCCGATGCGAGGTGCTGGGTTTGGGGCATGCGCTCGGTGATCTGAGGTCCTCCTGGTGGTGATTAGCACTCGTCAACGGAGAGTGCTAACGCGTTCGCACCTATGGTAGCGAGCGTGCTGGACCGATGTCAACGCGCCGTGGCGGCCTCCCGGACCGGCTCGTCGTAGCGCTCCTCGCCAGCCTCCGGAACGAACGCGATGAGGGCCT
>VBGQ01000169.1 GCA_005882055.1 Chloroflexota bacterium | reverse complement strand
TGCGCTGGATCAGCCAGGACTGGCTGAGCAACACCGTCATGGCCGCCCTGCTGGCGGTTGGTGGGACCCTGGGCGAGACCCTCCTCTCCCTCCTGTTCGGGGTGCTGGTGGTCCTGGCCTTTGCGCTCCTGTGGCGTGCGGTGGGCGTGCGTCGCCCGGAGACCGGGTGGCTCGCGCGGTTCCTGTGGCTGACCTTTGGCCTCCTCGTCGCCGGACCAGTAGTTGGCGTCCGGGTCCAGACGGTGGACCTCGTCATGGTCAGCCTCACGATCTGGCTGCTCTGGCACTTCGTCTCCGACCGGCGACGGCTTTGGCCGTTTCTGCTCCCGGTCCTCGCCGTCGCATGGGTCAACCTGCACGCCGGCTTTCCGCTGCTCTTCGCCTTTGGCGGAGCCGTTCTCGTAGGCGAGGCCGGCGACCGACTGCTGCATCGCTCAGTGAGGCCCGCGCCACTCGAATGGCGGGATCTGGCCTGGTTGGCTGGCGGCCTCGTCGCGGCTGGAGCAGCGCTCGTCCTCAACCCGAACGGCATCGATATCTACGCCTACCCGTTCGCGACCGCTGGCATCCAGGCGCATCGCGACTTCATCTTCGAGTGGTCCAGGCCGGACCTCTCCTCGCTCCCGGGGCAGCTGCTCTTCGCGCTTCTCGCCCTAGGTGTGCTTCCCACGCTGTTGCTCGCGCGACGCGAGCTTCGGCTGACCGATGCGCTCTGGCTGGTGGGCGCCGCAGCGCTGAGCCTCACCGCCATCCGCTTCGTGCTGGTCATCGGTCCCGTGGCGGCGGTGATGGCCTGCGTCTATCTCGCCCCACGGCTGGCCGCGACTCGCCTTGGCCGCGCGACCCAGGGCCTCACGCAGCGCCTGGGTCGTCCCGCGCGCACGACCGGGCTGGCAGCCGCCAACCTCGCGCTCTGCGCAGCCGTTGCGGCACTCGGGATGGGCGTGGCGGTGGCGCGCGTGACGCCATCGGTCCAGGCCACCGCAATCGCGGAGGCAATGCCGGTTGGCGCCAGCGCCTGGCTCCGAGACCATGCGCCCAAGGCGCGGATCTTCAACGTCTATGCCTGGGGCGGCTGGCTGGGCCGCGAGCTGCCAGACGCACGCGTCTTTATCGACGGTCGATCCGACATCTATGGTGACCCGCCCATCCGCCGCTATGCCGAGGCGATCTCCCTCGAGACCGATCCTGACGTGCTCCTCGACCGATACGCCGTCGACCACGTCGTCTTCTGGCCCGACTCGGCGCTCGCCGGCTGGCTCGAGGCCCACGCGGGCTGGCGACGGGTCTTTGCCGATAGCCAGGCCGCCATCTGGGAGCGTGTCGGCACCTGACGGCTCCTTGCCGTCGTGAGCACGCGCACCGCACCCCACTAGTACTTCTGGTGCCCGAAGTACTGTTGACCCGATGCAACTTGCGCCACGACGATGGCCGCCGGCCTCGGTACTAGTCCGGGACCCGTACTCGCGAACCAACGCACCCGGAAGGAACCCAGTGGCGAGATCGAATCCGGCGACCAGCATGCCCCGCGCGAACTCCGAGCGCGTCTACAGCCAGGCCACCGACCAGCTTCGGCGGCAGGCCAGGGCCACTCGCGACCTCGCCGAGCGCTACCACGAGCAGTACCGCCGGAGCCTGGAGTCCTGGGTCGCGCTTCGCAGCCGGCTCGAGAACCGCAACGGCTCCGGGAACCACAAAGCCCCGGCAACGACCCCTGCATCGACCCGCCGCCGACCATCCGCTGTCGAGATCCTTCGCGCCGAGCATGACGCCCTGGGCCGCGAGGTCGCGATGCAGCAGCATCGGCTCAAGCGCCTCCAGGCCGCCGCTCATCACCTGGAGCTGCTGCACGGCTACCTGCTCAGCGCGGACCCGCAGGTAGGCGAGCCTTCAATCGACGACGCGGAAGAGACCCCGGCCGCCATGCGGCTGCGCGTCATCGACGCCCAGGAGGGGGAACGGCAACGCCTGGCCGAGGAGGTGCATGACGGGCCCGCGCAGGTGCTCACCAACGCCATCTTCCAGGTCGAGTACCTCGACCGCGTCCTGGAGACCTCGCCGCGAGCGGCCCACGAGGAGATCGAGTTCCTGCGCCGCATGCTGCGCGATGGCCTCGACGAGGTCCGCGGATTCATCACCGACCTTCGCCCACCAGCGGTCGACCTGGGCCTGTCGATGGCCCTGGGCGAGCGCGCGCGTGAATTCGGAGATCGCCACGGCATCGCCATTCGCGTCGCCGTGGAGGGCATCGACGGAGTCCTCACGCCGGAGGCGAAGTCATCGGTCCTGAGAATCGTTCAGGAAGCACTCCAGAACGTGCGCAAGCACGCTGCCGCCACCGAGGTCGTCATCGGCCTCGAGGGCGAAACCTTGACCGTGGCCGACAACGGGCGCGGTTTCGACGTCATGCGCCTCGCCTCGGGTGCGAGCCGCAACTTTGGCCTGCAGTTCATGCGCGAGCGCGCGGAGCTGATGGGCGCATCCCTGCAGATCGAGTCGCGACAGGGCGAGGGGACGCGGATTCTGCTCCGCCTCCCAGACCGCTCGCGCTGAAGCGATCGTGCCAAGCATCGGTCAGTCCAAGGAGGAGAACGTGAACCAGACGCAGACGCAGGCGAAGCCCGAGATGTCGACCCAGACCCCGCCGCAAGGCCAGGAACGCCGTCGCGGCGCCGACCGCCGCAACGAAGGCGTCAAGACACGGATCGTGATCGTGGATGGCCACACGCTGTTCCGGCGCGGCGTCCGCAACATCCTGGAGCTCGAAGGTGACATGGAGGTCATTGGCGAGGCCGGGAACGGGCGTGAGGCGATCGCGCTGGTCGAAGAGCTCACCCCTGACGTGATCCTCATGGACGTGGGCCTGCCGGCTCCGAACGGCATCGAGACCACGCAGCGCATCAAGCGCGAGCTGCCGCACACCGGTGTGATCGTGCTGGCCGCCAACGACGACGAGGACCAGCTGTTCGAGGCAATCAAGGCCGGCGCCGCGGCGTACGTCCTCAAGGACATCGACCCCAGCGACCTGATCGCGATCATCCGGCGCGTCCGGTCCGGCGAGTACCTGATCAACGACAAGGTCTTCGCCAAGCGCGAGGTACAGATCCTCGACAACATCGCGCAGGGGATGACCAACAAGCAGGTTGCCTACGCGCTGTCCATCAGCGAGCAGACGGTCAAGAACCACATGAGCAGCATCCTTCGCAAGCTCTCGGTCAACGACCGCACCCAGGCGGTGGTGTATGCCATGCGCCAGGGCTGGATCAAGATCCCCGAAGACTAAAGACCGATGGCGGCCGCTCGGCTCGAACGCTCCGAGCGGCCGCTGAAATCGCCGACGGAAGTCCGCTCCGCCGGAGTACGGGAGTTCCATGGCCCGTCCCCGGCGCGAGCAGGTACCGTGCCGGCAAGTCGTCCTTGGGTATCCACGGGCGGCCTTCATCTGCGGCGGTCCTGTTCCACAGGGGGGCTGGGCCGTCGGGTCTCCTCCTCCGGTGCGAGGAAGCCGCGCAGCAGCAGGCGCGGCTTCCTCATTTT
>VBGQ01000060.1:1359-20689 GCA_005882055.1 Chloroflexota bacterium | reverse complement strand
TCGTCGACGTCGGTCGCGAAGCGCGCCGGCCGCCGTTCGCGGCCCAGCGCGGCGATAGCCAGGCGCACGTCATGGAACGAGGACTCGAAGAGGCGCCAGACGTTCACCTCGCGCTGGTGCCTCGAGGCGGGTTGGCGCACTTGGCCGCCGCTGATGCGCAGCGACGCGACGCGTCCCGGGTAGCCGTTGAGGCGGCTCCCCGGCAGCAGGCAGGCAGCCAGCGCCAGGCGGAAGATCGCGGACAGCGCCGGGTCGCGCAGCTCGCTGTCGATCTTGGCGGCGATGGTCTGGATCGCGTAGAGGTTGCGCGGCGTGTACAGCGCAACCAGCTCGTCGACGAGCTCGGTTCGTCCGTCCAGGACCGGAAACCGGTCGCGCAGCACCTGGACGTGCGGCCCCTCGCGGACGTCGGTGGCCGCTCCGGCGATGGACGGTTCCGGGCGGACCGTTGACTGGAAGTGGGGCAGGCCGGGTCCCATGGCCGCCGTGCCGCTCGGCGGGTCCGCCGGGATCGCTGCGGGAGGCGGCGGTCCGCCCTCCTCTCCGAGGGGTTGCACGGGGTCGTAGCCGACGGGAACCCCGGTCAGCCCGACCGGTGCCGGCGGCAGGTCGTCTTCCGCATCGGCGGGATCGGGAGCCGGCAGCTCGGTGGGGATCGCCGCATCAGCGTCGATGCCCAGCTTCGCGAGGTCATGCTCGTCGACCGGCGCCGCGCGCTCCTCCGGACCGCCGACGCTGATGTCGCAGCTCGCGCATCGGTAGACCTTGCGTCCGGGAGCATCACCGTCCCGCGGCCAGATGAACTGCTCGCCGACGACCGGGCGCCTGCAGGCCGCGCAGTGTGTGGCGTACAGCTCCTCGATGTGCTGACGCAGCGGAACGTCCACGCGTCGGGAGGTCGCCAGCTGGTTGAACGCCGAGTCGAGGGCGGCGGCCTCGGGAGCGAGCAGGAAGGCCTGCGCCGCCAGCTGCGCGAAGGGGCTTGGATCCGCGGCGATCGCCCGCATGCCGTTGGCGATCGCGCGGCGGGCGGTCCAGCCAGTGCCGGCCCAGGGATCGAGGACCGTGTCGCCGGGCGAGGCGAATGCGGTCAGCTCAGCGTCGAGGAGGTTGTCGGCCGGGGACGGAAAGTAGCGCTCAAGGAGCGCCAGACCGGGGAGGCGACGAGGAAGGACGACATGGTCCAGGCTCCTCCGCTCGGTGGCCTCGGTCATCGACTCCTACGGTTCTTCGAGCAGCTCTTCCTCGAGCTCGGGCTCGGTCGAGAATTCCGGGAGGGTGGTGTCCAGTTCCTCCACCTCCTCGGGCTCCTCCTCGAACTCTTCGCTCTCCTCCTCGTCATCGTAGCGGAGCGGCGACCCCTTCATGTACGGTCGCACGTCACCTCCGCGGCTAGTGCTGCTGCCCGGGAAGGAGACCTTTCCGAAGTTCGCCGGATGCGCGAAGGTCTCGCGAATGATGATGCGAACCTCGTCGCGCGAGACGATGGTGATCGCCGCCTCGTATCGGTTGCCGCCGCCCATCAGCTTGACGAGCCGGCTGCCCACACGTGGCTCGACCTGCCCGATCTCCTCATCGCGGACGGTGGCCATCAGGTGATCGCCCGAGGGCGTCAGCACGACCTGGTCGCCAGGCGAGAGGGGCGCGAGCTTGTCCGCGCCGGACAGGTTGATGAGTCGCGCGTGGCCGGTCTTGCCCATCTCCTCGATGAAGAGGGCGGCCGGCGCCTTCTCCGGCTTGCCGTCACCGGCAACCGCTTCGGGTGTCTCCTGCTGGCGCTGCGCCAGCACGCGCAGCCGCTCCACGTTGCGCTCCGCGATGCGGTTGGTTGCGTCGCGCGAGAGCGCCTGTTCGTAGGCCTCGAGCGCCTCGGCGTGGCGGCCAAGCTCCGCCAGCGCCTTGCCCAGGCGGTTGTACGCGTCCGTGTCAGGTCCGAGCTCGAGAAGCTCGCGGTTGGCCTGGACGGCGGCCTCCCAGTCGCCGCGCGTGGCATCGCCAATCGCCTGATCGGCGAGCTGCCGCCGCTGGCGGTTGGCGGCCTCCACCTCTCCTATGGTCATGGGCTCCCCTCCCGTCTCCGGGGTCGTTTGGGAACGTAAGGAATGCCCTCGGCGCAGGGCTCCCTGGCCAAAGGCGCCTTGTTGTAGCACCGGCCCCCCGGGCTGTCAACGCGCGTTGACTGCGTGCAACTTCCGGGCCGTCAGGCATGCGCCATGAGCACCGCGACGATGAAACCAAGGAGCGCCAGGCTGCCGAACTCGAAAGCCACCGAGCGCGGCGTTGCGCCGCCTCCCAGCGCATCGGCTGCTCCGCCCCAGACGTAGAAGGCGAGCGCCACCAGGGCTGGGCCGACCAGGCCGGGAATGCGCAGCACAACGACTGCAACGGCTACCTGACCGATGGCCAGCGTGTGCAGCAGAGCCTGGCCGATGGCCTGCACGCCTCCCTCGCCGCGCGCCTCCGCGCTGCGGAGGGAGAGTAGCAATCCAACCGCCAGCACCAGGCCGAGCGGCGGCGGCCAGCCCTGGTTGCCCAGCAGGCCGCCGATGCCGGCCGCGGTCGCGAACAGGATGGCGGTGAGCGCCAGGTCGAGCGCGGTCCGCTCGGTCGTGTCGAAGGACGCGCGCAGCTCGAGCCAGAGAACCGCCCACAGCATGACCGCGAGCAGGGGCACGAAGAGGAGCGAGACGCCGCCGGGGATCAGTCGCCCGGCCAGGGCGGCACTCACCCCCGCCAGGGCGAGCGTCGTGTATCTACCGATGCCGAGTCCTGGACGTGAAGGGCCCATCAGCGCGACGGCGCCTAGGCCGCCGGCGGCCAGCTCGATCCCGACGGCGACGGCGAGCACGACGGGGCTGGCCAGCCAGCCGATCGCCGCGGTCACCGCCAGCGCCGCGGTGAGGGCGATGGCCTGTGGACGGTCGATGCGCTGCAGGGCGGCCGGAACCCGACGGCCCGACAACATGCGCGCAATCATCGAACCAGCTCCAGGAGGCCGTCCGCATCGCGGGTGTTGGCGACCTGGTCAGCGGTCAGCCACGCGCGGCGCGCCATCGAGACGCCGTATGCCAGCTGGGGAAGCTCCTCGGTGCGGTGTGCATCACTGGCGACCACCAGGCGGGCCCCCGCCTGGGCCGCCGCGCGGGCCAGGTGCTCGTCGAGGTCGAGCCGCGGGCTGCCGTTCATCTCGAGCAGCGTATGCGTTCGCGCGGCGGCTTCGAAGACCCGGGGCCAGTCCAACCCCAGCGCGTCGCGACGGTTGACGATGCGACCGGTGGGGTGGGCCAGGACGTCCACGTGCGGATTCTCGACCGCAGCCATGGCGCGACGCGTGAGCTGTTCGCTGGGCTGTCCGCGGCCGGTGTGGATGCTGGCGATCACGACGTCGAATCGCGCCAGGAGCTCATCGGGATAGTCGAGGGACGCATCCGCGCGGATCTCAAGCTCGGTGCCGTGCAGGACGCGAAAGGGCGCGAGCAGCGCATTGACCCGCGCGATCTCCGTCCCCTGCTCCTCGACGCGCTGCGGCGAAAGACCGCGCGTGATCCCCAGCGACGGGGAGTGATCGGTCAGCACCATGTAGCGGTGCCCGAGATCGCGCGCGGCGCGCGCCATGACCTCGATGCTGTCGACTCCATCGGTCCAGTCGGAGTGGACGTGCGTGTCGCCCCGCACCTCGTCGAGGCGAACCAGCTCCGGAAGGCGTCCAGCCTCTGCCGCCTGGATCTCGCCGTCGTCCTCGCGCAGCTCCGGCGGGATCCACGCCAGATCGAGACGGGCGTACACCTCTTCCTCTTCCGCCGCGAGCAGGAGCTTCCCGGTCTCGATCTCCTTGAAGCCCTTCTCCGAGAGCGACAGGCCGCGATCCAGGGCGCGCCCGCGAAGCGCCACGTTGTGAGCGGCGCTGCCGGTGAGGTGCACGAGGTGCGTGCCCCAGGCTGCGGGCGGACAGACCATCAGGTCGATCTGAGGTCCCTCGGCAAGGACGATGCTCGACTTGTCCGCGCCCGATGCCAGGACACGGTCCAGGTTCGTGACCGATCCAAGGCGGGCGAAGAGCTCGGCCGGGTCGTCGACCGCGGCGAGCAGGTCGACATCCCCGATCGTTGCCCGGCGACGGCGCAGCGACCCGGCCGCTTCGATATGGCGCACCCCCGGCACCTCGCGCAGGAGCCGCAGCAGGCCTCCGACCAGCGCGTCCGCGTCGTGGAGCAGGAGCCGCGTGCTGCGCCGTTCAATCCGCGCGATGCCGTCGAGGATCGCCTCCTCGGTTCGCGATGACAGGCCTTTCAGTCCCCGCAGCTGCCCCTGCTCTGCCGCGGCCCGGAGCTCTTCCACGGAGGAGATGCCCAGCTCGTCGTGGAGGAGCTTGACGGTCCTCGGGCCTACGCCCTGAATCCGCAGCATGTCCAGCAGGCCGCTGGGCACCTGTGCGCGCAGGCGCTCGTAATACTCGAGGCGTCCGGTCTCCGCCAGCTCGGCCAGCTTGGCGCCAAGTGCGGCCCCGGCGCCCGGGATGTGCGGCGGCTCACCGGAGCGATATCGGGCCGCGACGTCCTCCGGCCAGCGCTCGACGGCATCCGCCACGCGGCGGTAGGCGACGGCCTTGTACACCACTTCGCCAAGGATCTCGAGCATGTCCGCGATCTCGTTGAAGATCCGCGCGAGCTCGCTGTTGCTGATCACCGCCTCGCCGGAGCGGGGCGCGCTGCGCGGTCGAGGCATGGGCCGCCATTGTAGGAGCCGGACACGGAACGACCCGCCCCCGAAGCTCGGGCGCGGGTCGTGGTGGTTAGTGGGCCCGGAGAGCTCGCGCCCTCCTTCAGCGCTGGCGGCGCAGATGGGGAAGGACGAGGCTCAGGATGCGGCTCTCGCGCCGTCCCTGGACGAGTCGTGCCCGCCGGTGCTCGGCGGCCTCCTCGCGCAGCTCGCTCTGCCGGAGCTCGGGGCTCTGGTGAAGGGCGGCGAGCAGCCCGTAGGCGATCCCGTTGTTCGGCATCTCAGTTGCTCCTTGTTCGCTCACGCCGGCCAGTGGCCGGACAGATGATGGCAGTCAGATCGAGCGCGCCGGCTTGTCGTTGAACGACGGCCGGCTGTCGGCTCCGTTGTGAATCGCCGCCAGGTCCACCAGGATTACCAGCAGCACTACCAACAGCACTTCCATCGGTCGCCTCCCGCTCGAAGTCGTAACTCGTGACTTGGTCTTTATCGGTTACATGTCGTAGTGTAGGCACCAGGGGGTAACTTGTCAAGCCGTATATAATGGTTACACGATGATGAATGCACGGGATCTTCTTCCCGAACCACCTCAATCCGACGAGCTGTTCGTGACCTTCGCGAACACCCTCGAATTCACCAACGGCATCCCCACCGACCACGTCGCCGAACCCGCGGCGCTGCTCGCCTGGCTCAAGGAGAACGGCCTGATCAGCGAGCGCGGCCGAGCCGGCGAGTCCGCGCGGCTGCATCGCGACCCGCGTGAGGGCGAGCGTCGCATGGAGCGATTCCGGTACCTGCGCAACCTGGTGCACGCCATCGCCGACCGGGTCAATGATGGTCACCCACCAACCCGTGACCAGGTCCGCGACCTGAACCACATCCTCCGCCACGGGCTCCACTACCACCAGCTCGTCTCCGAGGCGGATGGCGCCCGCTATTCGGTGTCACAGGTTGGCGACCACCTCGACCAGGCGCGGGCCACCATCGCCAGCTCGCTCGCCAACTTCCTCGCCCAGGACGATCCACATCGGTTGCATACCTGCGCCAACGAAGGATGTCGCGAGATCTTCATCGATCGGTCCCCAACCGGCCGCCGCCGCTGGTGCGACATGCGCGTCTGCGGCAATCGCGCCAAGGTGGCGCGCCATCGGTCCCGTGCTCGCGGGCTTCCGGCCAAGGCGAACGCGCACTAGAATTGACGCCGCTCCTCGGCGGTCCGCCGGCGTCGAGCAAGCCAAGCTCGCAGCGAGGGATTCGCGAACCCGTGGACGCCGGTTCAAGTAGCCCCCACCCACGCGCGCGCTCCGGATGCCGGTCCGGGAGGACGGCCGCCTAGCAGCCACCCGCGTCCGTCCCTCGCAACCCCCGACCACCCGTGCGCGTGCCACCAACATCGCGAATCGAGGTGGTCGTTCCATGCTCTTCCTCAGCCAGGTCATCGGGAAGCCGGTCCGCGACCGGGACGGCGGGACCTTCGGGAAGGTCCGCGACCTGATCGTCGCGCTCGGGGAGCAGTACCCGCCGGTCACGGGCCTCGTCATCCGGGTCACGGGAGGGCGCGAGATCTTCCTTCCCTGGAGCGACGTCGAGGACTTCGACATTTCCGGCGCACGCCTCCACACGTCGAGCATCGATATCACGACCTTCCGGCAGCGGCCCAATGAGATCCGGCTCTTCCTGGACCTCCTCGACAAGCAGATCGTCGACGTCGAAGGACGCAAGATCGTGCGGGTCAATGACATCCAGCTGGCCCCCGTTCGTGAGCGGCTGCGCCTGGTCGCGGTGGACGTGGGCCTCGCAGGGATCCTTCGCCGCCTGGGCTTGTCGGGCCCCGGGGAGCGGCTGGCGCAGGCGCTGCACATGCCGATCGAGAACTACATCGAGTGGGAGGAGGTCGACCCGGTCGAGTCGAGCGTCAGCTCGCTCAAGCTGCGGATCCCCCACCAGGCGCTCGCGACGCTCCACCCAGCGGACGTGGCCCACATCGTGGAACAGCTGGCGCCACGAGATCGGACCGGCATCCTGGCCTCGCTCGACGACGAGCGTGCCGCGGACGTGATCGAGGAGCTCTCTGCCGAGGACCAGGTCGACGTGCTCGAGGCGCTGCCACCGGAGACCGCGGCCGACATCCTGGAGGAGATGGGTCCGGACGACGCCGCGGACCTGCTCGCCGACCTCTCCGAGGAGCGCAAGACGGAGCTGCTTGGGCTCATGGAGCCCGAGGAGGCGAGCGATATCCGCGAGCTGCTGACCTATCCGGAGGAGAGCGCGGGCGGCCTCATGACCAAGGATTTCATCACGGTCGCGCCGAACGAGACGGCCCAGCAGGTGATCGACCGGCTGCGCGAGCTGCAGCCGGACGCCAACCACGTCTACTACCTCTACGTGACCGATGCGGAGGAGAACCTGCTCGGCACCATCACCCTTCGCGGCCTGATCATCGCCGACCCCGACACGCGGGTCAGTGAGTTCATCCGTCCCGAGCCGATCTCGGTCACGCTCGACACCGATGCAGACGAGGTGGCGCGCGCAATCGCCCGCTACAACCTCCTGGCGCTCCCGGTCGTCGACGAGGACGGACATATGCACGGTGTGGTCACCGTCGATGACGCGATGGAGCGCGCCCTGGGAGAAGGCTGGCGAAAGCGCCTGCCCGAGATCTTCGAGCCGGTCGAGGAGAAGTGACCCGACTCGCGATCCCACGGCCCATCCGCAGGGCACAGCGTTCGCTGCGCGACCGCCTGCCGAACTTCCGCGTTCATCGGTCCGGGATCCTGCTCTTCCTGGGAGTGCTGGGGCCGGGCCTGATCGCGGGGCTGGCGGGGAACGACGCGGGAGGCATCACCACGTACAGCGTGCTCGGTGCCCAGACCGGCTTCAGCATGCTGTGGCTGCTCCCGATCACCACCCTGATGCTGGTCATCGTGCTCGAGATGGCGGCGCGGATGGGCGCCGTCACCGGTCAGGGGCTTGGCGACCTGATCCGGGACGAGTTCGGCATCCGCTGGACGCTGTTCGCAATGTTGGTCCTGCTGATCGCCAACGGGGCGAACATCGTTGCCGAGTTCGCCGGTGCCGCCGCAGCACTCGAGATCTTCGGCGTCCCGCGCTTCGTGACCGTCCCCCTGGTTGCCGCCGGCATCTGGGCGCTGGTCGTCTTTGCCAGCTATCGGCTGGTGGAACGCGTCTTCCTGTCGGTTGCGATCGTCTTTCTCGCCTACGTGGTCAGCGCCTTCGTGGCCGGCCCGGACTGGGGAGAGGTCGGCCACGGGCTCATCACGCCATCGGTCTCGTTCGAGCCGAACACCCTGCTGCTGATGGTGGCCACGGTTGGGACAACCGTGACGCCCTACATGTTCTTCTACCTGCAGTCGTCGGTCGCCGACAAGGGACTGGGACCAGAGGAGCTGTCGCTCGAGCGGGCGGACGCGGTCCTAGGCGCGATCTGGACCAACGTGATCGCCGTCTTCATCGTCGTCGTCGCCGCGGTCGCACTGTTTCCTCGGACCATCGAGAGCGCGGAGCAGGCGGCATTGGCATTGGCTCCGGTGGCCGGCGATTTCGCGAAGGCGCTGTTCGCGGTCGGACTCTTTGGCGCGTCGGTGCTCGCCGCCACGGTCATGCCGCTGACCACCAGCTATGCGGTTGATCGTGATCGGTGCCATCGTGGTGCTCGTTCCAGGCCTCCCGCTGATCGGCGTGATCCTGGTCAGCCAGAACCTGAATGGTGTCCTGCTGCCCATCGTGCTGATCTTCATGCTGCGGCTGGTGAACAAGCCCCGGCTGATGGGGATCCACACCAACCCGGCGTGGCTCAACGTGGTGGCGTGGGCCCTCACCGGCCTCATCATCCTGTTGACCATGATCCTCATCGGCAGCGGGCTCGCCAGCTGGATCTCGAGGACATGAGGCGAGCAACTCGCAGCCCGGTGCCAGAATGGCAACCCCAGACGTGGAGCCGATGACTGAGCCGTTCGACACGACGCTTCGCGAGCGCGCCAACGCTGCGCTGCAGCAGCACGCATGGCGCGAGGCGTACGACCTGCTGGTCTCGGCCGACAAGGCCGGACAGCTCACGCCGCCCGACCTGGAAACTCTGGCGCAGGCCGCCTGGTGGACTGGACAGCTGCCGGTCGCGATCGATGCGCGCGAGCGCGCGTACGCCGCGGCGACCAAGTCCGGAGACGTGCAGACGGCTGTGGTTGCGGCCATCAACCTCGGGACCGACAACATGCTGCGACACGCCTATCCCGTCGCCGACGCCTGGCTGAACCGGGCTGAGCGCCTGCTCGAGGGCGTCCCGGAAAACATCGGGCACGGCTGGTTGGCGGTTGGCCGTGGCTTCCAGTCTGCGGTGGTCGGTGACAGTGCCCGGTCCCTGGCGGAAGGAAACCGCGCCCTGGAACTTGGCAAGCGGCTCGGCGATCCAGACCTGACTGCATACGGAATGGGTGTCACCGGCGTCGCGCTGATAGCGAGCGGTCAGGTCGAGGAGGGTCTCCGGCTGCTCGACGAGGCGACAGTTGCCGCCGTTGGCGGGGAGCTGCAACCACGGACCGCTGGCGGGATCTGCTGCGCATCGATCGAGGCGTGTGCCTCCCTCGGAGACTGGCAACGCGCGTCGGAGTGGACCGAGGCACAGGATCGCTGGTGCCAGCGCGAAGGGATTGCCGGATATCCGGGGATGTGCAGGCTGTACAGGTCCGAGATCAAGATGCTGCACGGAGCCTGGGGAGAGGCAGAATCCGAGGCGCGCCGCGCATCGGACGAGCTCAAGGGATTCATCCCTGCCGCGGCGGGGATGGCCCTCTACCAGATCGGTGAGATCCGAATGCGCCGCGGCGACCTGCCGGCGGCCGCGGAGGCGCTGCAGGGTGCGTTCGCTGTCGGGCAAGACCCGGAGCCGGCGCTCTCACTGCTCAGGCTGGCGGAGGGCAAGGTCGCCGCGGCACATGCATCGATCCAGCAGGCGCTCGACGAGCCGGCTCGCATCCCCTCCTGGCGGGCCCCGCCGGACAGCGACCTGTCCCGCCTTGGCTTGCTGCCGGCGCGGGTGGAGATCGCGCTCGCGGCCGGCGACCTGGCATCCGCGAAGTCCGCATCGGACGACCTCAGCGAGCTGGCCAATCGGTTCGGCACCTCGTCCGGTCTCGCCGCTGCCGCGACAGCCCGCGGCGCAGTACTGCTGGCCGAAGGCGATCTGGCCGGCGCCCGACGACAGCTGCGCGACGGAGTTCGGCTGTGGTCAGAGGTCGATGCTCCCTACGAGGTCGCGCGCGCCCGAATGCTGGTGGCCGAGACAGAAGCAGCCGGGAATCCCGATCGGGCTGCGATGGAAGCCGAAGCCGCGCGAGCGGCTTTCGAGGACCTCGGAGCTGTGCCCGACGTCCGCAAGGCTGAGACGCTGCTGGCGTCGCTCGCTGGGACCGGCGGTGCGGGGCCGATCGCTGCCGCTCGCCGCGCCATGAAGACCTTCGCCTTCACCGACATCGTGGACTCGACCAAGCTTGCCGGCACGCTTGGCGACGAGGCCTGGTCGGGCGTGCTGCGATGGCACGACCAGACCCTGCGTTCCCTTGTCGCTGAGCACGGAGGTGAGGAGGTGAAGGCCACCGGGGATGGCTTCTTCCTGGCGTTTGACGACGTCGATCTGGCACTCGAATGCGCGCTGGCGGTCCAACGGAGATTCGCGGACCAGCGTAGAGGCCAGGGATTCGCCCCGGGGATTCGCATCGGCCTGCATCGGGCAGAAGCGAACAGGTCCGGCCTCGACTACATCGGCTCCGGTGTGAACCAGGCAGCGCGCATCTCCGCGGAAGCGAACGAGTCAGAGGTCCTCGTCTCGGTCTCGAGCCTCGAAGGAGCCAGACACAGCTTCCGCGAGGTTGGCAGGCGCACGTTGACGCTGCGGGGCATCCCCGATCCCGTCGAGGTGGCCTCAATCGCCTGGAACTGACCCCGGTGGTGCGAACCCCGCGGTGGCAAGCGGAATGCGGTTCTGACCAGGCATGCAGCTCAGCTTCGACGCGATTCACATCGTCGGGTACGTGGGGGCGCTTGGCTCCTTGCTGTTCGGCTCAAACCAGCTGCGCGTCATCCTGCAGCACCGCTCTGCGAAGGATGTCGGCGTGTTCGATTACGGCCTGCGCGTTGCGTACTCGTCGCTGCTGGGGATCTACGCCATCGGAACCAGCGACCCCGTCTTCATGGTTGTGAATTTCGGTGCCGCTCTCCTGTCACTGGCTGTCGCGATCGCGGCGTTCACCATGAAGAAGGAGCACGGCGAGGGCGGAGGCGGGTCGAGCGAGGGCGAGGGACAGGCGCGAACGCAGCCTGCGGAAGGCCGCTAGGCGCCGATGGGATGCCAGACGGTCTTGGTCTCGACGAACTGACCGATGAGGTACGGCGACTGCGCCGCGTTCGCGAGCCAGTCGTAGCCGTCGAGGCCGCGTGACGGGGGCCTCGCGACACGCTTCACGTTCTCGGTGCCGAGCACCTCGATCTCAGCCGCCTGCGCCGGGTCGAGGCCGAATGCGTCGAGCCCGTTGACGTCCATGTGGCCGGCAAGGTGCTGGACGAGCTCGACGCGCATGCAGGTGATCAGGTTCACCACGCCGCCGGGCACGTCCGAGGTGGCGAGCACCTCCGTGAGCGTGACGGCGGGAAGCGGCCGCGATTCGGAGCTGAGCACGACCGCCGTGTTGCCCGAGACGATCACCGGCGCCAGGCGGCTCACCAGTCCCAGCAGGCTCGAGGCCTCGGGGGCGATCACGCCGACCACGCCCGTGGGCTCGGGCACGCTGAAGTTGAAGTAGCTCCCGTTGACGGGGTTCACAGAGCCGATCACCTGGCTGTACTTGTCCGCCCACCCCGCGTACCACACCCATCGGTCGATGGCGGCGTCCACCAGTCGCGTCGCTCTTCGCCGGCCCACGCCTTCAGCAGCGATGACCTCGGTGATGAACTGATCGCGGCGACCCTCCATCAGCTCTGCGATCCGGTACAGGATCTGGCTCCGATTGAAGGCCGTCTTGCCCGCCCAATCGGGAACCGCCTGGCGCGCGGCGGGGACTGCGTCGCGCACGTCCTTGCGGGTGGCCCGGCAGGCGTTGGCCAGCAACCTGCCGCGCGCGTCGAAGACCTCGTAGGCGCGTCCCGATTCCGTGCGCGGAAACTGCCCGCCGATGTACAGCTTGTAGGTCTTGCGGACCTCGAGGCGCTCCGCGATCCGGGTCGGGCCGTTGGTGGTCGCCAGGCGAGTCGCGGACCGCGCGATGGCGGAGGCGTGGCGAGAGGCCGGGCTCACGGACCTGCTCCCTCGAGCCCGTACTGCTGGGTCTCGGGCCGTTCGAGCAGCAGGGTGTATGCGGGTCCCGCATCGGCGACCGGCCGGTGCCTCGTGCGTCGCGGCACCACGAAGAGATCCCCGGGGCTCAGGTGGATCGGTGGCTCTCCGTCGAGCTCGATGCGGAACGTGCCATCCCAGCACAGGAACAGCTCGTCCTCCTCGTGGGTGTGCCACGGGAATTCGCCCTCGCAGCGCACCATGCGCACGACCGCGTCGTTGACATCGGCCAGATCGACGCGGTGCCAGGCTTCCTGCAGGCCATCGACCACGCTCGGGATCGAGACGCGCGAAGCGGTCGCCATCGGTCTAGGACTCGCCATCGAGCGACAGGTAGGCACCCAGGCCGTGGATCCCGCCCTCGCGCCCGTAGCCGGACTCCTTGTAGCCACCGAACGGGCTGGTCGGGTCGAAGCGGTTGAAGGTATTGGCCCACACCACGCCGGCCTTCATGGCGGCCACCATCTTGAAGATCCGGCTCCCTTTCTCGGTCCAGACGCCCGCGCTCAGGCCATACGGCGTGTTGTTGGCCTTCTCGACGGCCTCTTCAGGCGTTCGGAAGGTCAGGACCGATAGGACCGGGCCGAAGATCTCCTCCTGCGCGATCCGATGACTCTGGCTGACGCTGGTAAAGAGGGTGGGGCGGAAGAAGTAGCCACGCGTGGGGAGCTCACAGTCCGGCTGGAAGATCTCCGCGCCCTCCTGGACGCCGGAGTCGACAAGCTCCTGGATCTTGGCGAGCTGGGTGGCGGAGTTGATGGCGCCGACGTCGGTGTTCTTGTCGAGCGGGTCACCCACCCTGAGCGTGGAGAGGCGCGCCTTCAACTTGTCCAGGAGCGGCTCGTAGACGTTCTCCTGGACGAAGAGGCGGCTGCCTGCGCAGCACACCTCGCCCTGGTTGAAGTAGATGCCGTTGATGATCCCCTCGATCGCCTGGTCGAGCGGGGCGTCGTCGAACACGATGTTCGCGGCCTTGCCGCCGAGCTCCAGGGTCAGCTTCTTGTGGGTGCCGGCGGTGGCCCTGGCGATCATCTTGCCCACCGCGGTCGAGCCGGTGAAGGCGACCTTGTTGACCTCAGGGTGCTTGACGAGCTCCATGCCGATCTCACCGGGGCCGGTGATGATGTTCACCACGCCCGGGGGGAGGTCCGCCTGGCGCACGACGTCGGCGAAGAGATAGGCGGTGAGCGGCGTCGTGGAAGCGGGCTTGAGGACCACGGTGTTGCCGCACGCCAGCGCCGGGGCGATCTTCCAGGCCAGCATGAGCAGCGGGAAGTTCCAGGGAATGACCTGGGCCGCCACGCCCAGCGAGCGTGGGGTCAGCCCGGGGAAGGCGTAGTCGAGCTTGTCCGCCCAACCCGCGTAGTAGAAGAAATGGGCGGCGGCGAGCGGAACGTCGACGTCGCGCGACTCCTTGATGGGCTTCCCGGAGTTCATGGTCTCGACGACCGCGAACTCGCGGCTGCGCTCCTGGAGGATGCGGGCGATCCGATACAGGTACTTGGCACGCTCGCTGCCCGGGAGGCGCGACCAGGTCCGGTCGTAGGCGCGCCGAGCAGCACTGACCGCGCGGTTGACGTCGGCCTTGGACGCGTGGGCGACCTTGGCGAGTGATTCCTCCGTCGCGGGATTGAGGACTTGGAAGGTCTTCTTGGGGCGCGCGGGGGAGAACTCGTTGTCGATGAAGAGCCCGTACTCGGGCCGGATCTGGATGTGGTCGGTGGCCTCGGGGGCCGGGGCGTACTCCCAGGGAGCGCCGGGACGCGAGGCGAGGCCCCACGAGGCGGGCGCCGGGCGCCGCTCCGGCGCGGGGGCGAACTTTTCCCCCTTCTTCGTGAGCGTCATGACCGACCGATTATGTCACCGGCGCCTGTTTGGCCTGCCCTCAGTGCGGTCCATGGTCATCGTTCCCTGCGATTCCGCACCCGGTGACCGTCATCGTCCGCACCCGCGAATTCCTTGCCACCCTGGCATCCGTGGACAGGTAGCCAATGGGCGAGGGCCAATTTCGCATTCTATCGGCCTCCGGCACGCTCGACGTTGCTGTCGACCGCCGGATCCGACGGCCTCCGGAACGGCCAATGGTCCCTGCATGTCTGGCAGGAAGGACAGGGCCGAGATGGTTCCGATGGGGTCCTGGAGCCAGCCGCGCAGCGCCCGACCGTCGGCGGGGAGGACCCGTTTCAACACCGTGCCATGTACGGCAACCCTCCGGCGGTTTATCCGCGAGTCGCGAATGACGACCCAGCAGCTGACAAAGTCCGCGCGCCAGCCGCGAGTCCGGGCGATCAGTGGAGCAAGGCGTCGATATCGATCCACGGCCGTGAGGAGCTCCCTGGTGAGTCTGCCCGAAGGGGCTTATGCCCGGATTTGGCCGGGATTACTGGCGAGGGCGCGAGGGCTCCCAGGCGGGAATCGCGCCCTCGAGCTCCAGGAGGAACTTCTTGCGGTCCTCCCCGCCTCCGTAGCCACCAATTCCCCCGGAGGCCGGCACGATCCGGTGACATGGGACGACGATGGGAATCGGGTTGATATGGAGGGCGTTGCCGGCGGCTCGCGCGGCGCGAGGCGAGCCCGCCGAGGCGGCCATCTCCCCGTACGTCGCCACGTGCCCGAACGGCACCCGGGCGGTGGCCCGCAGCACGCCCAGAGCGAAGCCATCGACGAGCGTCCAGTCGATGGGAAGGTCGAAGGCACGCAGGGTCCCGGCGAAGTAGCCCTCCAGCTCGCGACGCGCGACATCGGTGCGCTGCGGCGCGCGAAGGACCCGCGGTGAAACCCCTTCCGCAAGCTCCCGCAGCACTTCCTCCTCCGCCTCTCGCTCGTAGGCGATCCGAACCAGGCCGCGCGGCGTGACGGCCACGATCAGCTTCCCCAGCGGCGAATCGAGCCAGCCATATGCGACGTCTGCGAGACCCCCTTCCGTCGCGCGCTGCGCGAGCATGCTGGCTGCGGCGTTCGCGTCAAACGGAGCCGACGCCGGGAGGCGAGAGAGCGGGTGCTCGAGTTCGGTCATCGGTCTACCTCCATCCGCAGCCGGCGCAGCCCAGTGGCGACATTCTGTCGTGCCGCCTCCTCAGAGGTGCCCGTCCGCATTCCAATCTCCTTGTAAGCCAGGTCGAAGACGAACCGATGAATGACCGCCGCTCGCTGTTTGGGTGGCAGGGCACGGACCCTGGTCCATAAGGCCTCATCGGCCGACTCATGGGGTGGCTCTGCGAGATGACCGGGATTCACCCCGTCCAGATCCTCAGACCGGTGGCGCACGCTGCGCCGAACGGCGTCGGTCGCCTTGTGCTGCGCGATGGTGTAGAGCCAAGCGCGCAGGTGCGTCGCGTCTCGCAGCCGCGGATAGGCACGTAGCGCCGAGAGCAGGGTCTCCTGGAGGCAGTCCTCGGCATCGGTCGGACCGACCGATGCGACCAGGAACCGATGCAGCTCGGAGGCGTGCGCGTCGACCAGTGACTGAAATGGCGGCAGTCGCACGCTATGTGAAACGGATCGGACCTGCGAACCGTGAGGTGGCTGGCAGGGCGTATCGGTCTCTAGTCGATGGTGAAGTAGTCGCCGCCGGAGTAGCGTCCGCTGCGCTCCTTGCGGATCTGCATCAGCACGTCGTTGAGCAGCGAGCTGGCGCCGAACCGGAAGCGGTCGGGCGTCATCCACTCGGGCCCCAGTGTCTCGTACAGGACGACGAGGTAGGCGATCGCCTCCTTGGCAGTGCGGATCCCTCCGGCAGGTTTCATCCCCACCGCACGCCCGGTCTGGGCATAGAAGTCGCGGATCGCCTCGAGCATGACCAGGGTCACCGGCAGGGTCGCCGCTGGCTGCACCTTGCCGGTCGAGGTCTTGATGAAGTCCGCACCGGCGGCCATGGCCAGGACCGATCCGCGACGAACGTTGTCGTACGTCTCGAGCTCGGCGGTCTCCAGGATCACCTTGAGATGGTGGTCCCCGGCCGCCTCCTTGACGGCGACGATCTCGTCATAGACCCGGCCGTAGTCGCCGGCGAGGAACGCGCCGCGATCGATCACCATGTCGATCTCGTCTGCGCCCAGCTTGACGGCGTCTCGCACGTCCTGGAGCTTGACGTCCAACGGCGCCGCACCGGATGGGAAGTAGGTGGCGACGGCGGCAACCTTCACACCTGACCCTTTGAGCGCGGCCTTGGCGGTCGGAACCATGTTGGGATAGACGCACAGCGCGGCGACGCTGGGGATGCTGGGGTCGGTGGGATCCGGGCGGATCGCCTTGCCGGAGAGGGCGCGGATCTTGCCGGGCGTGTCCTTGCCCTCCAGCGTGGTCAGATCCGTCATGCGGATCACCATGTCGAGCGCCCAGAGCTTCGCCTCGCGTTTGATGCTGCGCTTGGCGAGCGAGGCGGCGCGTTCCTCGACGCCAACCTGATCGACGGGCCAGACGCGCCCCAGCAGCGAGCCGAGTGCCTGATGGCGTCCGGTGGTCAGGTCGCGATCTGCCTCGCGTACGACGGGTGTCGAGTTCATGGGCCGCTCATTCTACGTCCGAACAGCGCCAGGGCCGATGTGGTGGGATGGCCCAGGAGTGGGCTTTGCTAGGCTTGCGCGGTCGATGCCGAGCCCCACGATCCTCTATTGCCTGACGCGTGATCACGAGCTTGCGACGGGGCTCGATGACCGGTTGGGGGGCGCCATCGGCTTCTTCTACAACGATGCCGCCCGCCTGCACCAGGCGATCGTCCTTCGTCGGCCGGACCTGGTCGTGATCGACACCTCGGCGATCCGTCGTGAATACGGCGATGCCGGCCTGGGTCCCGTGGTGGGATTCGTGCAGGAGCGTGCGCCGGAAGCCACGGTGGCCGTTCGGCCATCCTCCGGCGCGCACTGGCTGGTCGGCGCGGAGGCCGGCGAGGGTGTGGAGATGCTCCCCGCCGAGACTGCCGACTGCATCGATGCCGTGGCGCGTCTCTGCGCGTGTGCCTAGCGGTCGCTCGGCCGCCGAACTCCCACGGAGGACTCAGCGCATGTTGCCGTTGTGGCCGAGGCTGAACTCGCCTGGCTGCGGCCAGAAGCTGAGGCCGTGCGGGCCTTCGCCGGTTCGGATCACGTGCAGGACCCGTCCTGACCTGGTGTCCACGACGCTGACGGTGCCGCTGTAACGGTTGGAGAACCACAGCTGGCGGCCGTCGGGGGAGACCGCCATCATGTCCGGCGTCCCCCCGACTTTCCAGGTCGCAACGACCTGGCGCGCCGCGAAGCTGATCACGCTGACGGTCCCGGCGAGGCGGTTCGAGACGTAGAGACGGGTTGCGTCGCGGCTGAGCGGGAGGCCGTGAGCGCCGCGGCCGGTCCGAATGAAGCCGATGACTTTCATGGCGAGCGGATCGATGATCGAGACGCCACCGCTCCCCTGGTTGGCGACGTAGAAGAGATCTCCCGACGGTGCGAGGCGCACGTCGATCGGGAGGCCACCGACATGAATCGCACCGGAAACCTTCATGGTTCGCGTGTCGACGCGCTCGACTTCACCGGAGTATTCGCAGCTCAGGAAGAGATAGCGACCATCGGCAGTGAAGTCGAGATGGTCGGCTCCGGGGAACGGCACACTGACGAAGCGCAGGAACTTCCACGTGGCGCGGTCGTAGAAGCGAAGGCCGTTCTTGGAACCATCTCCCGAGGTGCTTGAATCCTCGACGACGATCGCCTTGCTGCCATCTGGCGTGAAATACAGGTTGTACGGGGTCGGAATTCGGATGCTTCGCACCGGGCGCCTGGTTTGCGGATCGATCACCGTCAGGGCGTTGCTGCCCATGTCGTTGACGTACAGCAGCCGCAGATCCCACTCCGGCGTGACGTGCTCCGGTGAGCTGCCAACCCCGAAGCGGCCGACGATCTTGAACGTGCCCGGATCGATGACCACCACGTCCCCAGATCCCTCATTGGGGACGTAGACGCGGGGGACCAATCCTGCGAGGAACGGCGAGAGTCGCCCCCTCGTGGTGTTTTCGTAGACGCCCGCTGCGCTGCTCCCAAGAACGGTCCCCTCTATTGGTGCAGCCGATGCCGTGTGAGGCGCAACGCTCTTCAGGGAACGGGTGACGGATGCAGGCGGCGTCGCCGCACGATCCGAGGGGGACGAACAGGCGGCCAGCGTCAGGGCCGACATTGCCGCCACGATGTTCAACGCTCGCCCGCGTCTCAGCATCCGGGGCGGAGTCTATGGGATTCGGGCGAGTGGGATGACCCCGCTACAGCCGGCCAAGCCGCGGGAGCGGGTAGTAGCGCCCGATGACCCGCCATCGAATGCTGGTCACCGGAAGAGCCCCGAAGCTGCGTGAATCGGTGCTCGCGTCGGGTGCATCTCCCGCCAGGCTGACGAGGCCCGTCTCGCCATCGAGCGCGGCAACTCGCTTGATGAGCTCCCGCGTGGGGTCGCGGGGGTCGGCGGCCAGCACGATCTCCCCGACCCGTGGGGGCCGGCGGGGGTACGTCCGTCGCTCCACGAGGAGCCACTCCCCGGGGAGCAGGGTCGGGGCCATCGAACCGCCCTGCACCTCGACGACGTCGAGCCAGCGTCGGGCGAAGGAGACGGCGGCCACGCCGGCGCCGAGTGCGGCGCCCCGGACCAGAAACGAAGAGAGGGGCCGGTGGCGGCCCCTCTCCGTGGACACCGGTCTGAGAAGCTATGCGGCGACCGCTTGCAGGCGGGTCTTCTCCGGGCCGCCAGTGGCCTTCCACATCTCGTCGATCTTGTCGATCAGCGTGAGGAGCTCCTTGGCCGCGGCGATGTCCGTCGTCTGCTTGACCTTGGAGGCTGCCTTCGACGCCTTCCAGCAGGTCTCGTGCAGGTCCGGGTACTTCTCGAGGTGCTCCGGCTTGAAGTAGTCGTGCCACAGCACGTCGATGTGGTGCTTGGTGAGCTCGGCGCGCTCCTCCTTGACCGCGATGCATCGGGTCCGCAGGAGCTCGTCGCTGCTGGCGTTGTACTTCTCGATGATCTTGTAGCAGGACTCCGCCTCGATCCGGGCCTGCTCCGGGTCGTAGACGCCGCACGGGATGTCGCAGTGAGCGTGGACGCGCCGCGTGGGGCGCAGTGGATTGCGCATGAACTCTCCTCTTCCTGCCATCACTCGGGTCACCAACAGTGTACGCAGCAATTCCCGGGCCGCCAAAGGGCAGCATCTGATTGCACGCCGGTGGTCGGCTGCGTTTCTGGTCAGATGTGCGTGGGAGGACCCCAAGCTGGTTGATCCCCACTGTGGAGCACGTGGTGGGCGGTTCGCACGCT
>VBGQ01000060.1:0-1318 GCA_005882055.1 Chloroflexota bacterium | reverse complement strand
CCGGCCTAGCCGCCCATCATCATGCCGCCGTCGATGCCCAGCACCTGGCCGGTCACGTACCGAGCCTCGTCCGAGGCGAGATAGACCGCGGCAGCGGCCACGTCCTCCACGGAGCCGATGTACCCGAGCGGCGTCGAGTCGAGCACGAACTGGCGGGCGGCGTCGGGGAGGTCAGCGGTCAGCTCGGTCTGGATCAGGCCCGGCGCGATGGCGTTGGCGGTGATGCCCCGGCTGGCGAGCTCGCGCGCGACCGTCTTGGTCAGACCGATGAGGCCTGCCTTGGCGCTGGCGTAGTTGACCTGGCCGGCATTCCCCATGCGGCCCGCCACCGAGCTCATGTTGATGATCCGCCCGGACTTCGCCTTGAGCATGGGCCGTGCGATCGCGCGGCACATCCAGAACGGGCCGGACAGGTTCGTGGCGATGACGTCGTCCCACTCGGCCTCGTCCATGCGCATCAGCAGGTTGTCGCGCGTAATCCCGGCGTTGTTCACCAGGATGTCGACCTTGCCGAATTGGTCTATGGCGGCCTTGACGATCGCCTCGCAGGCCTCGCGGCCGCCCGCCGTATCGCCCTGGATGGAGATCGCCTCATGACCGAGCTCGCGGATCGCCGCGACCACCTCGTCGGCGGCTGATGCGTTCCCGCGGTAGTTCACTGCGACATCGGCGCCCTGCTGGGCGAAAGCCATCGAGATGGCCCGCCCCAGACCCCGGCTTCCACCGGTGACCAGCGCCGCCTTGCCGCTCAGGTCGAACATCAACGGTTCGACATCAACTGACGGCCATCGGCTCCGCCGGCTCGGCGACCTCGCCGGCCTCTACGCGCGGCCGTCCCAGGCGGGTCTGCGCGCCGGGTGCGAGGAGGGCACGGGCCGGGTCGGCGGTCCACTCGAAGACCGCGGCGCCCGCCGTGTAGCCAGCACCGAAGGCGGCCATCAGCAGCCGATCGCCGGGCTTGACGCGGCCCGCCGCGACCGCCTCGACCAACGCCATCGGCACCGAGGCGGCGGACGTGTTGCCGTACTTCTCGATGTTGATGTACGCCTTGGTCGGATCGAGCCGGAGGCTGGCTGCAACGCTCTCGATGATCCGCAGGTTCGCCTGGTGGAAGAGGAACTGGTCGATGTCATCGACGCTCATGCCGGCCTCGCGCAGCGCGGTCAGCGAGGATTCGGTGAGCTGGCGCGTGGCGTACTTGTAGACCTCGCGGCCTGCCATCCGGATGAAATGCTTCCGGTCCGCGACGCTCGCCGGTCCGGCTGGCAATTTCGAGCCCCCGCCGGGCACGATGATCGCCTCGGCACCGTTGCCATCC
>VBGQ01000168.1 GCA_005882055.1 Chloroflexota bacterium | reverse complement strand
CGCCTTCCGCGGCATCGACGGCTTCGAGCCCGACCTCTCGCACATGACCATCGTCGGCCGATGCGCGGACTGCGCCGACCGGCTCCGAGCCGGCGCGTAGGAACCGACTAGACGCCCTCGGCGACGACCTCGGCGGCCAAGGCGGTGAGTTGCGCCGCCGCGGCTGGCGTGATCCAGCGCGGCGAGAGCCCGGCGACCTGGTTGGCGAATGCCTGCATCTGCGCGCGGAACGCGTCAGCGCGCCCGGCCGCCTGGTCCGCTTCCGCGCGGTCAAGGCGATCGGTGAGCAGGAAGCCCTTGGCCGGGTTCACGGCGCGATCGGTCACGAGGCTGTTGACCATGTCGTGCAGCTTATCCATGGCGGGCACGAACGGCGCGACCGTCACCGCCACGTTGCAGGCGGCGCTTTGCGGGCTGGCGTCGTCATTGGCAGCCGTGACCGTCACGCTGTAGCTGCCGGCGGTCGTGGAGCCACCCACGGACAAGTTGGCAGTTGCGGAACCGCCCACCGCCGATGCGGGCGTGAAGTCAGTCACCGTGATGCTGCCGGGGTCCGAAGGCGTCACCGCGGTGACGCTCAGGCTCACGACGGTCCCGTCGGGATCCGAGGCACTCACCGCGCCCGCAACGTCGGCCGGCTGGGTGGTATTGAGCTCGGTCGGACAGGTGATCGCAACCGGCTCGTTGACCGGGGGCTCACCGAAGCTGCCGAGCCCATCGAAGGTATCGGTCGCGAAGCCGTCCCATTCGACCGACGGGTCGAACGGATCGGTCCCGTCGGCGTCACCTGCCGTCACGGTCGACCTGCGGCGCAGGGTGTTGTCGCGGGTGCTCGTCAGGCCGGTGCCCCATTCGGTGCCGGGGTCGAAGCCGATCTGACCGATGATGTCGATCGCCACCCCAGAGTGCGTCAGGGCCACGGCGTCATTCCCGTCGAACCAGAAGGCGCTGGGCGCGAAGGTCTGGTTGGCCTTGGCCTTGAGCTCCGCGCTCGCGTCGGTGGGGACCACGACCCAGGTGCTCGCCGGCTGGATGACGCCGATGAGGTTGACGCCACCTGTCACCGACGTGCCGCCATCGGCATAGAACTCGAGGTGGTAGCCACTCGCCGAGAGGCTCATTGGGGTATCGGTCGGATTGAAGACCTCGATCGCGTGGTTGGTCCCCGAGCCTTCGACGTACTCGGAGATGAAGAGCTCATCGCCCGTTGCCGCGACGACGTGGCTCACCGGCACCAATGCGCCGGCCATGAGCAGAAAACCTCCGGCCGTGCCCATGGCCTTGCGGGACATGCCCGCCATCGCGGTGCGCATGGCACCTGCCCTCCTGCCTCGCCAATGGAGCGTCGGGGCCCGGCCCTCCAGGGGCTCGCCCACGGTAGGGCCATCACGCTCCGAATCGACCTGAGAAACCCGTCCCGAAAAGTGCGCGCGCGCACACGACCTACGCCGAGGCGGTTCGGGTACCTCCGGCTATCGAACGTCGAGGGTGGCGTTGGCGCGAGCGCTGCGCTCCAGGTAGCTGAAGAGGGCGAAAGCGCCGATCGCGTACGCGATACCGATGCCGCCCTCGGTGACGATCAGCCCGCCCACGCGGTCGAGTCCCGCTCCCGCCGCCGCCTGGCGGACTGCTTCCAGGCCGTGGGTGAACGGCAGCAGGTTGCTGATCACCTGCATCCAGCCGGGCAGGGTGTTGACCGGGATGTTCACGCCGCTGAAGAGCAGGAACGAGAGCATCAGCAGGTTGGCGCCGAACAGCCCGTCGCGCAGGCGGAGCGAGATGGCGCCCTGCAGCGCACCGATGGCGGTGCACGAGAAGACCGTCACAAGGAGGGCGAGGCCCGCCACTCCCAGCGTTGCGGCCTCGAATCGGACGCCCAGGAAGACCACGCCGAAGGTGATCGCGTAGAGCGAGACGAAGAGGCCGTTGGCAATGAACGGCAGGAAGCGGCCCGTGAAGAGCGCCACGCGGTTGGCGGGCGTGGCCAGGATCGCCGGCAGGGTGCTGAAGAAGCGCTCGTTGGCGATCGCCATGGTCATCCCGAAGATCCCGGACAGGGCGCTGACCTGCACCGCGTTCCCCAAGGCGAAATATGCGGGTGAGCGGCCGGCGGCGTACGAGCCGAGCGCGGCGAAGAAGAGCAGCTGGAACGTAGGGCCGCCGATCAGGGTCGGGATGTAGATCGACGGGCGTGCCCAGTTGAAGAGCATCCCGTAGCTCATCAGGCCGCCGCGCCAGAAGACCCGCCACGCCGTTCGCAGCGATCCCGGGTTGGCGGTGACGGGCGGGAGGGAAGTGGCGGTCGAGGCGGTTGCGGCGACGCTCATCGGCTCACCGCAGGTCGAGCGTGGCGTCGCGCCGTGCCAGGTGCAGCACGTAGACCAAGGCCAGGCGTGCCAGGAAGTAGTACACAACTGCGAGCGCGAAGCACATGCCGATGGCGAACCACGGCGGCTGGCTCTGGAGCGTGGCGCCGCGGATGGCGTCCATTCCCCAGGTGGGCGCCAGCACCCAGCTGATCGGCTGGACCCATGCGGGCAGGGTGGCGAGCGGGACGAGGAGCCCTGCTACCAGCCAGATCGGGTACTCGAGCATGTTCGAGAGCGCGTTGGCGTGCCGGTACAGCACGAAGCTGGTCGCGATGAGCATGCCCAGGGCACCCAGCGACACGACCGCGGCGAGCAGGCTGAGGGGCACCAGGAGCGGGAAGGTCGCGGTCAGCGGCATCCCGAAGAGGAGCATGCCCCACGCGATGGTCATCAGGATCCCGGCGAAGCCGAAGATGACCGCGCCGAACGTCTGGCCGGCCAGGATGAAGTCGTAGCGCGTTGGTGCGTTGACCAGGAGCTCGAGCGTCCCCTCCCAGCGCTGCCAGGCGATCGCGCCCCCGCAGCCGAACAGCGTGGTGCTCCAGACGCCCATCATCCCGCTCCCGAGCGCCGCGTAGAGCAGCGTCTGGCCGCCGGTTCCGTGCCCGAGGCGGAACAGGAAGAAGGCCAGCGTGGCGAAGATCAGCGGGGAGATGAAGGTGAGGAGCACGAAGAACTCGCTGACCAGCAGCATGCGCACGTTGAACCAGGTCACGAACCAGATCAGCCGGAAGCTTCTGGCGATGCTCATGACGCCCTCATCCCAGTGCGGCCGCGCGCTCGGCGCCGTCGCTGCTGGTGGTCGTGGCGATCAGGTGCACGTACGCGTCCTCCAGCGTCGGCTCGCGCGCCACGACCTTGCCAATCCGCGTGTCGCCGAGTGAGCCGAGCAGCCGTTGCGTGATCTCGGGACCACGTTCGCTCTGCACGAGCAGGATCTGGCTCTGGTCGCGCTCCTCGGTGTTCACGGCGATCACCTCTGGGTCGTCCCGTAGCCGATCCACCGCTTCCGGCGCCACACCGAAGGTCTCGATCTCCACGATGGTCCGATTGAGGACCGCCTGCTTGAGGTCGTCCCCGGTGCCGCTGGCCACGATGCGTCCGTCATTGATGACCGCGATGCGGTCACACAGCGCATCGGCCTC
>VBGQ01000089.1:3162-5689 GCA_005882055.1 Chloroflexota bacterium | reverse complement strand
GTCCTTGATCGCTCCGGTCTTGGTGTCCAGGCGCACGACGGTCGTGGCCACTCCCTGAGGCACTGCCGACGTCAGCGTGCCAAACGCGAAGCCCTTCGACACCCCTTGCCAGTACCCAGTGGTTGTGATCTGCCTTGCGTCGCCGGTGAAAGGCAGGTACCACAGGCCCGCCTGGCCCGGAGCGCCGGTGGCGAACACGCCACCCGCGTCGACGCTAAGGACCACGAAGCCGCGGCCCGAGGCAAGCTCGACCTGCGAGCCGTTGGCCACGTTCTGCACGTAGATGTCACCGCCCAGCTGGTAGGCGTAGCGAGAGCCGTCCGGGGAGACCCAGCTCGTGGGCACCGGAAGCCACCGGCTGTAGGTAGCGTCGTACGACAGACCCCACCACCCAACGTAGCCGGGGCCATATTGATTCGGGGTCGGAGAAGGTCCGCCCGGACTCGGTGATGGCGCCGTGACCGCGCTGCGGGGATCGGCGATGAAGCCTCCTCCGGGGAAGACGATGAACCCGCCGCTTCCGGGCTGGCCGACGTAGATCGGTAGCCGGCACGACAGAGCGACGGTCGGGGATGTGGATCCAGTGGCCGCGCCGGGCAGCGGCGGGAACGCGAATGAGCCTCCGCTGCCGAGCGGGCTCCCCGCGGTGACGCCGGGGTTGTACGGCGGGTACGAAGAGCTGGCGGAATCGTAGGGTGGGTACGAGGACGCACCCGGGTTTGCGGCCGGGATCGGACTGAGCGTGACGTTAGGGCTCGAGCTAACCCTGGGCGATGGCGAGCTCGTGACCCCGGCGACAGGGTTTGTCTTGACGCAGTGGCTGGCCGTCGTTTGCAGGCCCAGGGTGCACCCAGCCGACGTCGTCGTGACGACCACCGTGCCGACGATTCCGAGCGTGAACAGCGTGATGATCGCCGCGGGCAGGAACCAGCGGATCCGAAGCAGACGCTGAATCGATTTGCCCAGGGCCCCCAACATGTCTGTTAAGCGATGGCCTCGCCCTTATGGTTACGGTTCACTGCGAACCGAATTGTGCGAGCAACGCCTGGTTCGCCGGGTCATAAGGGTCCAGGAAAACCGCCTTCTCGGCTGCGGTCCTTGCCTCGCCGAGCAGGCCGAGCCTCTGGTCCGCCAGGGCCAGATTTCGGTAGACGAGCGGATTGAACGTGCCCAGCCTGGCGGCTTCTCGGTAGGCCTCTCGGGCCGCGGCCCAATGGCCCTGCTCGAAGGCGATGTTGCCGACCTCGGTGGACTCCACGGCGTCATATGGCGCCAGCCTCGCCGCCAGGGTCGCCGGCTGAGCCGCGGCCGCGGTCTGACCGGCGAGGTCATCGTCCACCGCTGCCTTCAGGTTGGCGTCGGCGAGAAACGGCACGACGACACCGGCGGCGAACGCCGCGACAAGGACCGGGATCACCGTCCACGGCACGACCCGGTTGGCCCTTTCGACCACTTTCTCGCCGGTTGACTTGTCGAACATGACTATTGCCGCTCCGGCGAAGATCCAGAACGGAAGCGCTGAAGCGAGGGCCGTGAAGTTGGCCTGGAGCGCCAGCTCATAGGCGAGCCATCCGGCGAAGATCGGAATGGCGAACTCCATGCGGCGCCCAGACCAGAACATTCGGAGGAACGCCGCGAGCAGGAACAGATAGGCGGCCAGGCCGATCATGCCCTGTGTGGCGGCCACCTGCAGCACCTCGGCGTGGGTCTTGTCGATCGGCTGGCGGATGTGGCCGGCCGCAAGACCCCAGTCCCCCGTCTGGAACTGTGGAAACACCAGACCGACGTTGTCCGGTCCGAAGCCGGTGATGGGGCGGCTGGCGATGAGGGTCATCGAGTTGGTCCAGATGCCGAATCGCGAAGAACCAGGGTCGTTCAACGCCAGGACGCGGGCGGCCACCCGCTGCTCGAGCTCGGGCCCGTTGCCGATGGCGCCGGCAGCAAACACGATGAGCGCGATCGCCACAGCTGCTGATCCGATGATCGCTACCCGGACGCGAAGTGGTCCTCTCGCGAGGACGACCACCAGCACGCCCGCCACCGACGCGATCCAGGCGCTTCGGCTGAGCGTCAGAAGCAGGGCGAGACCCACCAGAACGATCGCGTTGACAGCAAGCACACGGGCGCCCGGCAAGCGGGCTTCGATTGCCTCTCCGACGGCGAGCGCAAGCACCATCGCGAGATACCCGCCGAGGACGTTGGGATTGCCGAGCGTCCCGAACGCGGGCGCAAGCGATCCCGACTGCAGCGAGTCGTGCACGGACTGAAAGATCGCGATCGCGGCGCACGCATAACCACCCGCCAGCAAAACTCGGAGGACCGTGCGTGCCTCGGTGCGATCACGAATCACCTGCACGGACAGCCAGAAGAGCGCCGCGTACGTGAGGAATGTCAGCAGTCCGTCGTAGCGACCGTACGTTCCGAAAATCGCGACGTTCGCGTTCCCCGCCAGGACAGTCGACAGAACCGCAGAGGCGAGAAAGACAAGCCAGGCGAGGTCGAGGGGTGTTCGTCGGACGGCAAGGCG
>VBGQ01000089.1:0-3148 GCA_005882055.1 Chloroflexota bacterium | reverse complement strand
AGACGAGCGGCAAGGCGAATGCAGCCGCGCGCAGGGTCCACCTCTGCACCGCGGCCAGCGCCGGATCGCTCACGGGCGAGAGTCTATGGTCGGCGGCTACGGGGTCAGGACAAAGTTCGAGTTCGCGATCGCTTCATACGCCGCGCTCGAGCCCACATCACGGACGTCGACCTCCAGGCTGTACGTCCCGGCCGGCTTGCCGGCGGTGCTCCAGGAGAAGCTCGCCGGCGACGAGTAGTCGCGGACGATCGTCCACGAGCCGCCCGGCGCGCGCACCCAGAAGCGGTACTGCGGCGTGCCCGCGCAGGTTGCGCTTCCGGTCAGGACGACCGTCGTCCCGGTGCGCTGCGGTGACGCCCTGTCGGTGGTGAGGCGGGCGGCGCTGCAGGCGTCGACCAGGTAGGACAGGTTGGCGACCGCATCGTAGGTCGCGGTGGAGCCCTGGCTCCTGACGTCCACCTCGAGCCCGTAGTAGCCGTTCGGCTTGCCGGTCGTGCCCAAGGTGTACGTCGAGGAGGTTCCGTAGTCCTGGACGATCTTCCACGTTCCACCCGGCTGGCGAACCCAGAAGCGGTACTGGGCGGCACCGGCGCATGACGCCGAGCCGCTCAGGATCACCGCCGTGCCGGCAGGCTGAGGCGCCGGCTTGTCGGTCGTCAGGTGCGCCGCGGCGCAGGTCTGGAGGACGTCGCTGATCTGGGCCACGGCGTCGTACGCGGTGACCGTGCTCACGTCGCGGACGTCGACCTCGAGCTGGTAGGTGCCCGCGGCGTACGGCGCGGTGCTCCACGCGTACGTCGCACTCGCGCTGTAGTCCTGGACCATGCTCCACCGGCTGCCGGGGGCGCGCAGCCAGAAGCGGTAGCGCGGTGCAGGGCACGCGCTCGTGGCGGCCGTCACGGTGACCCTGGCTCCCACGCCCTGCGGCGAGACGGGGCTCGTCGTCACCGAAGGCGTGGCGCAGGGCGGGTCGAGCACGAACGGCAGCGTGGCCACGGACTCGTACGCCGCGGTCGCCCCCGTGTTGCGCACGTCCACCTCCAGCGCGTACGACCCAACCTTCTTGTTCGTCGTGACCCACGAGAAGGTCGCGGTCGGGCTGTAGTCGCGCGCGACGGCCCACGCGCCGCCAGGCGGCCGCACCCAGAACCGGTACTGCGGCGCTCCGGCGCACACCGCGCCTCCGGTCAGGACGACCGTGACGCCCGGCTTCTGCGGCGAGGTGTGGTCGGCCGTGATGGTGGCTGAGCCGCACGGTTTGAGCGTGTAGGCGAGGTTGGCCACGGCGTCGTAGTCGACGCTCGCGCTGGCGCGTGCGTCGGCCTCGAGGTGGTACGTGCCCTGCAGGCCCGTGCCCGCCCATGTGTAGGTGCTGGCGGCGCTGTAATCCCGGACGACCTTCCATGCGCCGCCCGGGGCCTGCACCCAGAAGCGATACTGCGGGCTGGCGCATCCGGTGCTGCCCGCGGTGAGGATCACCTGTGTCCCGGTCCCGGCCGGCGATGCGGGGGCCGCGCTCACCGTCGCGCCGCTGCATCGTGCGAAGTGCGTCGACAGCGCTGTCCACAGCTCGGGCGCGCCGCCGCCGTAGTTGAGGTTCCAGATTCCGACGCCGCGCAGCGCCCTCGCGTTGACCAGGTCGTACTTCTTGCCCAGGGAGACCGCATCGTCCCAATAGAGCTCGCGGATGCAGTTGAGCGTGGTGTTGTACCAGGTGTCCCATCGCTCCATACCGGAGGAGTGGGCGTCGCGGTGCGCCGCATAGCTCCCGGCCTTCACCTCGTGGAAGGCCGCCTCGCCGACTGCGTCGAGGTAGCTGTCGGCCACCACGCCGGACGTGGGATATGCGTTGGGGATCGCCGCGCCGACGCACGCCTTGCGGCCGTAGTACGGGACGCCGAGGATCACCTTTGCCGCGCCGACCACCGCGACGTACTGCGACGTCACCGAGGTGTCGTTGTAGTAGTAGGACGACAGCGGGCTCGTGGGGCCAAGGCAGAAGCTCGCACAGCTCGCAGGGGAGCGCCTGTAGTTCGAGTACTCGAGGTCGTACGCCATGACGAAGAACGAATCGACAAACGCGGCAAGTCCCGCGACGTCGAAGAATCCATAGCCGTCGACCGCCGACGATGCGTATGTGGCAACCGACAGGTAGTAAGACGAGCCAAGCCCCGCTCGCATCTTTTTCGCGAACGCGGTCATCGCGTGCTGCGCCCAGTACGCGTCGGCGTGGCCGCAGCTTCCGTCCAGTCCCTCGTAGTCGATGTTCACGCCGTCGACGCCTTTCGCCTTCACCTGCTGCACCGTCGCCGTCACCGTGGCGTCGGCATGCGCGAGTCCCGCGCACATGTTTGGGTTGTTGGCGGAAAAGTCCTGCAGGATCACCGTAAGCACGACCTTCGTGCCGTGCCTGTGGGCAAGCGCCACCATGTTCGTCAGGTTCGCCGAGTTCCACGTGCTCCAGCCGTTGTCGCTCGCGAACTGGCCCGCGGTGTTCACATGCAGGCCGAAGAAGGCCACCGTGCTGAGCAGGTCGAAGTTCCAGCTCGGGTAGCCGATCGTGGGGTCGGCGAGGCTGCTCGCCAGCGCGTAGCCGAAGATCTCCTTGCTGGCATGTCCCGTCGTGGCCGCAACAGATGACGGTGTGCGATTCACGGTTGCGGGGGCAGCGGCGGATGCCGGGGCAGACGCCGAGACCGGCGGCGCGCCGGAAGCGGCCAGGACCAGCGTGATCGTGGCGGCCATGACTGAAACGAGGTGGCGGGACCTTTGCTGTGACATCAGCTGGGGGTGGGCAGGCGCCACTGTAGGCGCCGGTAGCCGACGGAGTCAAGACGAAACGGCCGGCCCAGATCCTCCGAAGTACGCGGTCTCGAGCAGGGCGAGGTGGTGCGCGCGACCGTGATTCCGCGCCGCCCAATCGCGCGATTCCCGTGAGATGCGTTCGAGCTCACCCGGATCGCGCCGCAGGCGCTCGACCGCGGCCACGATCTCGTCGGGACCCGAGACGGCCACCACGGGCGGAGGATCGGGCGCGTAAAGGGTCCGGTCGAGCGCCGTGATGACTGGGCGGCCCGCGGCCAGGGCCTCGATCTCCATCAGGCTCAGGATGCCCTGCTTCATCTGCCCGATCACCACGTCGAAGCGG
>VBGQ01000088.1 GCA_005882055.1 Chloroflexota bacterium | reverse complement strand
AGCGCGGCGTCGCCGATTTCACGCAGGAGCCCACCGATCACTTCTACGGCACGGACATGGGCGTTCGCGATCCGTTCGGCAACCCGATCCGGATCCTCCAGCAGGGCAAGGCCGCCCAAAAGGCGACAGCCTGACCGATCGCCGGAAAGGAGCAGACAGATGGCCGGTACGAAGACTCGGACCAAGCGAACGAACGCGACCCCCAAGGGCGAGAACATCTGGACCAATGAGGAGCGCGCCGCGGTCCAGGCGGCCGCGGCCGAGCGGAAAGCGTCCGCCGGCCGCACGCCTGAAGAGCAGCGCAAGGAGGGCCTCCGGGACCTCAAGGCAAGCATCGCCAAGATGCCGCCCGACGACCGCGCCATGGCGGAGCGGGTCCACGCGGTCGTCGCGGCCGCCGTTCCGTCGCTCGTGCCCAAGACCTATTACGGGATGCCGGCCTATGCCAGGGAGGGAAAGGACGGCAAGGTGATCGCATTCTTCAAGGCCAAGTCGAAGTTCAAGGTCCGCTACTCGACGTTTGGCTTCCAGCCCGACGCGAGCCTGGACGATGGCGAGATGTGGCCGACCGAGTTCGCGGTCATGAAGCTGACCCCGAAGGTCGAGGCGCAGATCGCCGACCTCGTCAAGAAAGCCGCGGGCTGAGAGCTGGCCGGCGACTGGGGCGCCATCGAGGTCCGAGGCGCCCGCGAGAACAACCTCCGCGACATCAACCTCGACATCCCTAAGCGCCGGCTGACCGTGTTCACCGGCGTTTCGGGCTCGGGCAAGAGCTCCCTCGTGTTCGGCACGATAGCCGCCGAGTCACAGCGGCTGATCAACGAGACCTACAGCGCGTTCGTGCAGGGCTTCATGCCGACGCTGGCTCGTCCCGACGTCGACTCCCTCGATGGCCTCACCACCGCGATCATCCTCGACCAGGAGCGCATGGGCGCCAACGTCCGCTCGACGGTCGGCACCGTGACCGACGCCAACGCGTTGCTGCGCGTTGTCTTCAGCCGCATCGGGAAGCCCCACATCGGCGGACCACAGGCGTACTCGTTCAACATCCCCTCGGTCAGTGGCGCGGGCGCGATCAAGATCAACAGGGGCGAAGGCCGCACGGAAAGCCGGAGCTTCAGCGTCGCGGGCGGGATGTGCCCGCGCTGCGAAGGCATGGGCACCGTCTCGGCGATCGATCTCACGCAGCTGTACGACGAAAGCAAGTCGCTGAACCAGGGCGCGATCAGCGTGCCGGGGTATACCGCAAACGGTTGGTCGACACGGATGTTCAGCGAGACCGGCTTCCTGGACCCGGACAAGCCCATCCGCGACTACTCGGAGAAGGAGCTGCACGACTTCCTCTACAAGGAGCCGACAAAGGTCAAGTTCAACGGCATCAACCTGACCTACGAAGGCCTGGTGCCGCGGATCCAGAAGTCGCACCTGTCAAAGGATGTCGACGCGCTCCAGCCTCACATCCGGGCCTTCGTCGAGCGCGTGGCGACCTTCAGCTCGTGCCCCGACTGCGGCGGCACGAGGCTCAACCAGGCGGCCCGTTCGTCGAAGATCGACGGGATCAGCATCGCCGACGCCTGTGCGATGCAGATCAGCGACCTGGCGGCATGGGTCCGCGCCCTGCATGAGCCATCGGTCGCGCCGCTGCTGACGGCGCTCGGCGACAGCCTCGATTCGTTCGTCGAGATCGGCCTCGGCTACCTGAGCCTCGATCGCCCGTCCGGCACTCTGTCCGGTGGCGAGGCGCAGCGCACGCGGATGATCCGCCATCTCGGGTCGCCGCTGACCGATGTCACCTACGTCTTCGACGAGCCGACCATTGGGCTCCACGCCCATGACGTCGAGCGTACGAACGCGCTCCTCCAGCGTCTGCGCGACAAGGGCAACACGGTGCTCGTGGTCGAGCACGACCCGGAGGTGATCCGGATCGCCGACCAGGTCGTCGACATGGGCCCCGGCGCGGGGCCACATGGCGGCATGGTCGTATACGAAGGCTCGATCGACGGCCTGATCGCCTCGGGCACCGCGACCGGGCGGCATCTCGAGGCCGGCCAGGAGCTGAAGTCGGATTCGCGCCAACCGGGCGGCTCGATCCCGATCCGCAAAGCCCGCCTGCACAATCTCAAGGACGTCTCGGTCGACGTGCCCCTCGGCGTGCTCGTCGCCGTGACCGGCGTCGCCGGCTCCGGCAAGAGCTCGCTGATCCATGGCTGCCTGCCGCGAAACCATCCCTCGGTCACGGTCATTGACCAGTCCGCGATCCGCGGCTCGAGGCGCTCCAACCCCGCAACGTACACGGGCATCCTCGACCCGATCCGGACCGCCTTCGCCAAGGCAAACGGCGTGAAGCCCGCGCTGTTCAGCGCGAATTCGGAGGGCGCCTGCCCGAACTGCAACGGCCTGGGCAAGACGTACACGAGTCTCGGGTTCATGGCCGAGGTCGTCAGCGTGTGCGAGGTATGCGAAGGCCGCCGGTACACCGACGAGGTCCTCGAGTACCGGCTGCGAGGCCGGAACATCGTCGAGGCCATGGCGATGCCCGTCGAAGAAGCGCGCGAGTTCTTCACCGAGCGGCCAGTCCGAGTCATGCTCGACCGCCTGGCCGATGTCGGCCTCGGGTACATCGCGCTCGGCCAGGAGCTCGACACGCTCTCCGGCGGCGAGCGCCAGCGCCTGAAGCTCGCAATCGAGATGTCGAGCGACACCGATGTCTACGTCCTCGATGAGCCCACCACGGGCCTGCACATGCAGGATGTCGACAACCTCATCGGCCTGCTCGACCGCCTGGTTGACTCGGGTCGGACGGTGATCGTCATCGAGCACAACCTCGACGTCATCGCTCGGTCCGACTGGGTGATCGACCTTGGGCCGGGCGCCGGCCATGACGGCGGCCGGGTGATCTTCGAGGGAACCCCGGCCGAACTCCTTCGAGCCGACGGATCCCTGACGGGCATGCACCTGCGGCGCCGGGTCGAGGCGGTTGCCGTCGCGTGACGGGCGCGTCGTCCCGATTCCGCTTCCCCGCTGCCTATCGCCAGCTGCTCGCCAGTCCACAGACTCGGCTGCTGCTGGCTGGCCTCGGCGTCTCGTCGATCGGCGATGGGATCAGCACCGTGACCATCGCGTGGCTGGCGGTCCTCACAGCACCAGCTGCAGCCCTTGGCCTGTTCGTGGGGTTGGCGGTCGCGGCTTACACGCTACCCGGGATCATCGGCGCCCTGGCATTCGGGCGCATCCTGCGCGGGCGGCCGGCCCGTTGGCTCGTGCTCACCCATTCCGTGCTGCGGGCGGCCTGCCTGAGCCTGATCGCGCTGCTGGCAGCTCTCGGCGGGCTCACGCCACCCGCCTACGTGGCGCTCCTGGCTGCCTCGTCACTCATGGCCGCCTGGGGCAATGCCGGCAAGTACACGATGCTCTCGGCGATGGCGGGAAGCGAGGGACGGTTCGCCGTCAACTCGCTCGCCAGCGCCCAGGAGTCG
>VBGQ01000087.1 GCA_005882055.1 Chloroflexota bacterium | reverse complement strand
CCGGCCCATTCGCATCCACCCCGTCCTGGACGACGAGCTCCGCGACGTGGCGCAGCCCTACCGCGAGATCGTGGTCATCGAGGCCAATGACGGCCAGTACGCGGACATGGTCGAGCTCGCCCTGCGGCGCGAGGTGAAAAGAGTGCCGTTGCTTGGCGGTCGGATCAGCATCGAGGCAATCCGCGACGGCCTGGATCGGGTTCTCGCCGGCGGCCCCGCTGAGCCGCCCATTCCTGACGCTCCCACCGAGCGGCTGGCCCCCTCTCCGCTGGGCATCGGCTGAGGTCACCCGCATGCCTGAGCTGACCATGGCCGAGATCGGCTACAAGAAGCACCTCAAGGTCGAGCTCTTCCCCACCATCTGGTGCCCCGGCTGCGGGATCGGCACGATCATGATGCAGCTCGCCATCGTCCTCGAGGAGATGAGCCTCGACGAGACAAACACGGTGATCGTCACCGGGATTGGCTGCACCGGGCGCATGGGCTCCTATCTCAAGCACGAGAGCGTCTACACGCTCCACGGCCGAACGCTGCCGGTGGCGGAGGCCATCAAGACCGTCCGCCCCGAGCTCAACGTGATCGTGGTGGCCGGTGATGGCGACACCGCCAGCATCGGCGGCAACCACCTGATCCACACCATCCGGCGCAACGCCAACGTGACCGTGCTGTGCAACAACAACGAGATCTACGGGCTGACCGGCGGCCAGACCGGTCCGACCACCCCCACCGGCACCAAGACGCTGTCAAGCCCCATCGGCAACCCGAATACGCCCATCAACTTGCAGGGCATCGTGCGCAGCTCCGAGCACGCGCTCTACGCCAAGACGACCGTCTACCTCGTCGACATCACCAGCCAGTGCATCGAGAACAACGGGCGCCGGATCGGCTTCGCGAGCGCCAACGAGATGCTCACCTTCTACCGCAAGACCTACAAGCGCGCGGCGAAGGGGGCGGAGGCACTCGACGAGCACGAGATCGGGGTCCTATATCCCGCGGAGCACCCGTCTCGCAACGGCCAGACCGATGGAGCGGCCACTAACGGCCACGCCGCCAAAGCGCCGGCCGCAGCCGCGGCGGCGGTGGCACCTCCGGCAGAGGGTGCATCGGTCCCGGACGCGAAGCCAAAGCCCCAGGCCAGCGACGAGGAGAAGGCACGCAAGCGCGCGGAGAGCCAGAAGAAGCTGGCGCTCATGCAGAAGCTCGACCCTGCCGTGAAGCTGCGCGTGGCCAAGGGAGAGATCACGCTGGCCGATGCGCTGCGCGAAGCGGGCATCGAACCGGCCGAGCTGGAGGCGTAGAAGGCACTTGGCTACCTCGATCGCGCTCGACGGCGTCGGCGGGCAGGGTGTCCGGGTCATCGCCGGCGTCCTGGGCAACCTGCTGGCCAAGATGGGCAAGCAAGTGACCGTGCTGTTCGACTACGACTCGTCGGTGCGCGGATCGATGTCAGATGCGTTCGTGATCTTCGACGATGAACCCATCGCCAACCCGGTGGTCGAGGATGCGGACATCCTCCTCAAGCTGGCGAACCAGGGCCACCTGCGCATCCACGGGCGAAAGGTCGTCACGGACCTCGGGCTTGCGAGCGAAGGCGATGAGCAGATCCCGTTCGCGGCGCTGGGCAGCCAGCATTTCGGCAAGGAGCTATTCGGGAACATGATCGCCCTGGGGCGACTGCTGCGGCTGGCGGCGGTGGACTACAACGAGAGGGCGATTCGCGAGTCGCTGCCGCGTCGCTTCGTCGAAGAGAACCTGGCGGCCATCCGCTTCGGCTACGACCTGACCGATGAGGAGATCGCCCGCATGGCTTCGGAGGCACCGCCGTCGCGCTTCGAGATGAACGCCGCCGCCACCGCGCCATCTCCCGTCCGCGGTATGGACGCCGCCTACGAAACCCCCGTCGCGCCTCTCGCTGGCAACGAGACGGGCTAACCCGCGGCTATTCGACGATCGCCATTGGCTCCAACGCCGACAGGGGACCGCCAGGCTTGGGCGTCGCCAGCTCGGGTTCGGGCACGCCATCGGCCTCACGAGCATCGAATGCGCCGGCCAGCTGGGCGACGAGACTGGGACAGTTTGCTTCCAGGGCCTGCCCGTAGGCAGGACCGATGACCGCCATCAGCGGCATCTCCCGCTTGGTCTTGGGTGAGGCGAACCGCATGTGGATCGTCGTGCCCGTTGCGGTCGGCTCGAGCTCGATGGTGTGCAGCACCCGGAGTGGACCGTCTGGTGTCGCGAGGATCGTGCGGTCGGTGACGTAGTCATACGGTCGCCAGTCGAGGATCTCCTCGATGACGGCGTCCTTGCCGTGCATGCAATGGTTGGCCGAGCCCGGCCCTCGCCGACCGCCAGTGGCTCCTTGGATCGCGACATCGGTCACCCACGGCTGCCAGGTCATCCGCTGACCGGGCTTGGTAAGGAAATCCCAAGCCACCTGCGGCGGCACCTTGGCATGTGCGGAGACGGTGACGAAGGCTTCCTCCGGCGATACGAAGACGCGCCTGCGGGCCTCCTCGTCCTGCCAACGGCGCTCGAGGTCGTGTGCCCAAGCAGGCACCGCACCGATCCGATCGTAGGTCTCGATCTGCTCGCGCATGCCGAGTGCCGCCGGGGCGAGGTCGGACACATCGATGAGTTTCTGGCTGATGAGGGCATAGGCACTCATGCCCAGCTTCTCGACGACCTCGTTCTTCAATAGCCGATGCACGACGATCACATCGGACCCCAGGAGCTCTTGCCGGCCGGCGACCTTCTGCTGGATGGCAGAGCCATGGTGCGCGACGAACTTGAGGTCGAGATCCGGGATCCGTACGCAGGCGTTGCACTCACACGACGTCGCCTGACGGACGTCGCGCCGGCGGCGGCGAAACCCGAAGTAGCAGTGCTCGATCGTGTCGAGAAGCATCGACCCATCGACCTTCTCGGCCGTCATGTACATGAAGGCGGCGTCACCCTCCAGCTTCGCCAACCGGAAATTGGGCCGGAGCGCTGTAACGACCGCGCCGACGAGGTCCGCAAGGATGTCCTGGGCGTGGTCCAGCTCGACCTCGGTGAGGTAGCCGGTGTACCCGGAGATGTCGGCGATCAGGAAGCAGGTCGGTTCCGCGGCTGGGGGCATAGGTCCTCGGGAGGAATCGAGAGCGGCAGCACCATATTGATTGCTCTCCCGCTAGTCCGTTCACTAATCTTCAGTTCCGAGGGAGTATGAGGTGGTCCAACGGCCGGAGGGCTGTACCGTCTGTGGCGAGGACACGTCGGTCGGCTCGCCTCTCTTCTCAGACCGATTCGTCACGAGGACCGCGAGCGTGACCGACAGAGGCTCGAGCGAGCGGCGTTCGGCTACGGCGTGGTTGGCAAGGGCGGCCACTGAGCCCGTCCGCAATGTCTGGGCTGCGGACCCGGATGCTGCAGTCCAGCACGTTGATGCACCTGCCAGAATCTCCGGATTGCACTCGAGGGGACACGGTGAGGTTGTTTTCATGCCTGACGTAGTCAATCGAGGTCCGGGCATGCCCGCACCCAGGCCGGGCACCTCGAGGCGCGCGTATGTAGCAGGCAGG
>VBGQ01000086.1 GCA_005882055.1 Chloroflexota bacterium | reverse complement strand
ACCGAGTCGACCCGGAATTCGCTACCTGCGTTGAACCCGTACCAGCCGAACCAGAGCAATCCGGTGCCAAGCGCGACGAGGGGAATGCTGTGCGGCCCGCGGTCTGCGATCCGGCGCCGACCCACGTAGAGCACCGAGGCGAGGGCTGCCAGGCCGGCGATGTTGTGGACCACCAGGCCGCCGGCGAAGTCGAGGACGCCCCACTTCGCCAGGAGACCGCCGCCCCACACCATGTGCACGAACGGGAAATAGACGAAGAAGAGCCATAGGGTCAGGAAGGCCAGGTATGCCTTGAAGCTGATCCGATTGGCGAACGCCCCAGTGATCAGTGCAGGCGTGATGATCGCGAACATCATCTGATAGGCGATATGCACGATCAGCGGGATGCCAGGGTTCGGCGACGGCGTGGCAAGGGTGACGCCGTGGAGGAACGCGAGGTTCAGGTTGCCGATGACTCCACCGACATCACCCGAGAAGCACAGCGAGTATCCGACGCTGAACCAGATGACCGTGGTCCAGCCCATCGAGACGAACGACTGCATCATGATCGTGAGCACGTTGCTGCGCCCGACGAGGCCGCCGTAAAAGAAGGCGAGCCCAGGCGTCATCAACATCACCAGGCTGCTGGCCAGCAGCATGAAGCCGGTATTGCCTGTGTCGAGGTTCGGCATGCTCGATGGCTTCCCTTGAGTTGGCGGTATTGAGCCCTGCGCGGAGCGCCGAGGTCAAGATCCGGCTCAGCCGATGGTAGCGAAGGTGGCGCGGCCGGCCGGTCGATAGGTCAGCAGCGTCACGCCGGACGGCAGCGAGCGCGAGTCGACCAGGTCCAGGTCATGAGTCTGTCCTTGCTCGGGAAACAGCCGCAACCCGTCGCCCACCACCACCGGGTAGAGCCGCAGGTTCAGCTCGTCGACGAGGTCACGCTCGAGCAGCCACCGGAGCAGGACGCCGCTGCCATGGACCTGGAGCTCGCGCCCGGGCTGCGACTTGAGCTCGCGTACCGCCGCCTCGACGTCGCCATCGATGACGTGGGTGTTCTGCCAGGTAGGGTCCTTGAGCGTGGTCGAGGGCACGTACTTGGGCAGCACGTTGATGCCGTGGGAGACCGCATCGCCCTGATCGTGCTTCGGCCAGTACGGCTCCCAGATCTCCCAGGTCTTGCGCCCGAGCAGCAGCGCATCGGCGCGCTCGAACATGGCTATCAGGAAGGGCCACATCTCCTCGTCGGCGTGCGCCGCGGTCCATCCGCCGCGGTCGAACCCGCCTCGACGGTCCTCATCGGGGCCCCCCGGGCCCTGGTACACGCCGTCCAAGGTCACCATCATCGTGGCCATCAGCTTCATGTCGTCACTCCTCGATGCATGGCTGAAGACTAGAGCCAGATGAAACCGCCGAGGTTCCAACCAAGGATCGCCGCGAGCGTGACGGCACCCAATTTGACTACAAGGTTCACCCAAACAAGTTAGACCACAGGGGCATGTTTGAGGAACGAGACGACAAGCCCACCTCGCAACGTCTCGGGCGCTGATCGGTCCGCTTCCATCGGGTAGCCTGACACGGTGTCCGTCAGCTGGTCGCAGGCACTCGCATGGCGCTTGCGGCAGCATCTGTTGGATCCCATCGGCACCGAATCGGTCGCAGGTGTGGTGGGCCGGCTTGGTGCCGTTCCAACCCAGGTACCGGCGTCGGCCGAGCTCGCGATCCGGCTCCGGCGACAACGCTCGAGAACCGGCGAGGTCGACAAGGCCCTGGCTGCTGGGCTGATCATCAAGAACTGGGCGATGCGCGGTGCGATGCAGCTGATGACGCCCGAGAACGCCGGCGTGTACCTCGCGCTGCGGGCGGCAACGCGGATGTGGGAGCTGCCCAGCTGGCAGAGCTTCTACAACATGACACCGAGCGACTGGCAAGGCTTCCGCGCGGCTGCGCATGACGCGCTTGCTCATGGACCGATGACCTGGCAAGAGCTCGCGACCGCCATCACAGAACCGGCGAAGTTCCGCCATCTACGCCCGATGTTCCCGGACCACTGGGTCACGCTCCTCAAGCCACTCGCCTGGCAAGGAGATCTGGTTTTCGGCCCGACGCGAGACGGAGGCCCCACCTTCCAGCGCCTTGACGACAACCCGCACTGGCAAGGTCTCCCCGAGCTGGACGATGCCGGAACAAGCGCCGTCGAGCACTACTTCCGCGCGTACGGGCCGGCGACGACGGACCACCTGCAGCACTGGATCGGGTCGGGCCTTGGTGTTGGCGGGAAACGGCTGCTGTCCTGGATCGCGGGTCTCGGCGATCGCCTGACGCCGGTCGAGATCGAGGGCGAGCGCGCCTACATCCTCAGCCAAGATCTGCAAGGGCTCGCCGCGATGCGGCCCTCGACGGTCATGCGCCTCCTGCCCGCGTTCGATCCGTGGGTCCTCGGGCCGGGCACCGCCGACAGCCGTATCGTGCCGCCGGCGCGACGGTCGCTGCTCAGTCGCGCGGGGGCGATCGTGATCATCGGAGGCGTCGTCTCCGGGACATGGACGCTGAAGAACGACCAGGTCGCCGTGGCGTGGTTCGGCGAGATCGGGTCACCCTCACACCAGCCGTTGGCAGATGAAGTCGCGCGACTGGGCACGATCCTGGGCCAGGATCTGGACCTGACGACGCAATCGGTCTGATCAGCCTTCGCGAGTGGATTGCGCCCGTGCCGTGCGCGCCGCCTCCATCGGCCGCTTTGCGCGGTCGGGGTCGACCGGGTTCCAGGTCATCCCATCGACCTTGAGGCTGGTACCGACGATCGCACCATCGGCGACGCGGAAGATCTCCGGGATCGCCTCGGCGCGCACGCCGGTATTGGCGATGACTGGGGTATCCGGCACGGCCTCCTTGGCCGCCTGCAGATCGGTCATCTCAAACGGCACGCCGGCAGCCGGCCCGCTGATGAGGATCGCGTCGAGGCCGAGGAACGCCGCGCCGCGTGCCCGGTCCGCGACGCTGCGAGAGCCGACGGCGCTCGCGAACTCCGGCTGGACGTTGTCGAAGAGGAGCACCGCGTCCGCGCCGATCGCGCTCCGGTACCCGGTAATCTCGCCGATCCTGGGCTCGATCATCCCCAGATCGCTCTCGTAAACGCCGGTCATCACCTCTCGCACGAAGCGCG
>VBGQ01000085.1 GCA_005882055.1 Chloroflexota bacterium | reverse complement strand
GGCGTTCGTTGCGCCGCTCGAATCGGTCGTGGAGCTCGATGAATCCCGGGATCAGGCGCTCACCGGCCGCGTTCATGACATGGTTTGAATAGCCCTCCAGCAACGACATGAGCGCCTGGGTCCGCAGGAAGGTGGCGCGCTGCTTGTCCGTCATCAGCCGCTCGATCCAGTGACCGGTGCGCGCGCCCGAGAGCGCCTCACGCAGGCGTTTGCCAAAGCCGCCTGTGTCGGCGGCCAGCTGCTCGACGGACTCAGCCACCAGCCCCGTGAAGTGATCCCGCAGCCACGGATGGGCCTCGAACTCGAAGGCGTGCGTCGCCTCGTGGAGCGCGATGAACGTGCGGAAACGGTCGAGCGGGATGCGCAGGCCAGCGGCGGCGGCGGTGACGTTGGGTTCGACGAAATAGAGCCTGCCCCGCGGAACCGGCGAAGCAGCCAGCAGGCTGACGTCGTATTGCCCAAGCACCTTGCGCGCCAGGAACCCAATCAGGAATCCGAGCTGCTGGTTCCCGATCGTGCGGTTGACGATGCGCGCCAGCGCCTTTCCCGGGGTCTCCGCGCTTCCGGCCGCCTCGTTGAGGAGGACCTCCACCCGCGAGAAGAGCGCGCGGAACGTGGCCAGATTGAGGTCGATCCATTCCAGGCGGTCGATGACCGCCGGGGTCTCGAGCGCCTGTGGCAGCGGCCGACCCACCTCCGCCTCGACCGATGGCTCGATCGCCCGCAGCGCCTCCTTGTAGAACGCCAACGCCTCGGCGCGTTCGCTGGGGCTCAGGGGGGTCGCGTGGGGTCCGAGCCGGCGGCGCGCGATGCCGCGCACCGTCTCCCAGTCGATCAGCCGGGTGCCAGCCCGACGCATCAGCTCGCGCTGCGCGACCGTGGCGCCCATCGCCACCAGGCTGCCGATCAGGATGCCGGCGCCGATTCGGCCGGCGTTACGTGTCACGCCGGGCAGTCTAGGCCTTGCTGCTGACCGCCGCCTCCACGCTGACCGACTCGACGTCGGGGAGGCGATCGCCGAACACGCGCTCCGCGACCGCCGTGAAGGCCGCCATGTCACCAGTGGTCGCGATCCGGTTGTCCGCGGCACCCGAGCCCGTCAGGTCGCTGCGCGCGCGGAGCGCGTCGAGCAGATCCTCCACCGCGATGGCGGTGGTGAATGCCGAGTCGACGACCGCGACGCTTCGCCCCACCACGCGCTCGATGGTCGCCCGCAGCAGCGGATAGTGCGTGCACCCCAGTAGGAGCGCGTCGATCCGGGGATCCTGCGCGAGCATCGGCTCCAGGTAGCCACGCACTTCGCGCTCAGCCTGGGGGCCATCGACGACCCCGGCCTCCACCAGCGGAACAAGGGTGGGACAGGCCTGCTGGCTCACCACGATCGCCGGATTGGCTTCCGTGATGGCCGCTGGATATGCACCCGAGGCAACGGTTCCCGAGGTCGCGACTACGCCAACGTGTCCATCGCGCGTCGCCGCGGCGGCGGCCACCGCTCCCGGACGCACGACCCCCACCACTGGCACGTCGGACTGCTCGCGAACAAGAGGCAGCGCCTGCGCGGTCGCCGTGTTGCAGGCCACAACCAGGAGCTTCACATCCTGGGCAAGCAACCAGGCGATGCACTCGGCGGTGAAGGCGCGGACGTCTTCGGCCGCGCGAGGACCGTACGGAGCCCGGCCGTTGTCGCCCAGGTAAACGGTCGCCTCGTGGGGAAGGCGACGGCGCAGCTCGGACAGAACGGTCAGGCCACCCACCCCCGAGTCGAACACGCCGATCGGGCGCCGGTCAGCCCGGGTGGTCACCTGTGGCTCAGGTGCGACCGGCCAGCGCCATGCCGCGCTCCGACTGGACGGCGACCAGGGCGCCTGCGACCTGGCGGAGGCCCTGGGAGATCGGTGCTTCCGGACTCGACGACACGAATGGCGCGCCTTCGTTGTTGGCGGTCAGCACCAGACGGCCGTCGGACACGATCTCGAAGTCGATTGCCTGGCCCAGCGCCTCCTCGAGATCGGCCTTGCTGATGCCTCCGTTGGCGTCGGCGCGGTTGAGGATGGTTGCGAGCTTGGCTGGCGGATAGCCGATGGCCGTGAAGGCCTCTGAAGCCATGGCCAGCCCGCGAATGGCCATGCTGTCGTAGGTAAGCACCTGGAGGATGAGGTCCGAAGCGTCGAGGAAGACCAGCACGTCATCCGACAGCCCGGCGCGGGTGTCCACGATCACGAACTCATACAGCTTGCGGATGATGCCGAGCGCCTTCTCGATGTCACGGGTGGTGACCATCTCCGCCATCTCGACCCGCGGCGGGGCCAGGAGGATGTCGATCCCCGACGGATCCTTCCACACGACGTCCGCGAGGTCCGACTCCCGGATGCGATCGGTCGGCAGGTTGACGATCGAGGGCGCCACCGCGGGTACGCGCAAGAGCCCGCGCAGGTCGCTGAACTGGAGCGAGCCGTCCACCAGGCAGACGCGGTGCCCCACGCCGAGCGAGACGGCGAGGTTGTAGGCCAGCGTCGTACGCCCCACCCCGCCCTTGGGCGAGAAGAGCGCGATCATCATCGAGCCGGATCGTGCCGACTCTGCGGATCGGTCCTCGTGGGTCTTGCGGATCAGCGTGGTCAGGTCAAAACCGGTGAACGGCATCTTCAGCACGGCGTCGATGCCGCGCGACGGATCCTGCGTGACCGGATTCTGCGGCACGGTGAGCATGACCACCGCAACGGTCGGGTCGGCCGATCGGATCGCCTCGGCGACGTGGATGCCGCTCATCCGGCCCTGCAAGAGCGCGTCCACGATCACGATGTCGGGACGCATCTCGGCCACGGTAGGCACCGCCTTGTCGCCGCTGGTGACGACGTCGAGCATCTTGATCTGCGTCTGCGCGTTCAGCAGCGATCGCATGTGCGACGCCACCTGCGGCACGTCCTCGATCACCAGCAACCGGATCTGTTCGCCTGCCACTCCCTACCTCTCGCAACGGCCTGGAGCCTGCCTCGTGGCTCGATCGGCTCCGTCGCTAGCGGCGCCGCATCGCGATCACGATCCGACGGTCGCTGTCCTCAGTGAGGGGCTCGAGATCGTGCGACCCGTAGGCCACCTCGATCGCCAGCCCTGCCTCGTCGATGAGGCCCTCCAACACGGATTGTGAGGGATACCAGAGCCGGAACCTGGCCGGAAGCCGCGCTATCGTACCATCGGCTCGTACGGCATCGGTCATCGTCAGGTATTCGACACGCAGCCCGTCGGGCGATTCGCGCCGCGTCAACTGCGAACGGCGGACGACCGGCAGGCCGTCGAGCTCGCGCTCCCAATCCACCGAGAGCGGCAGGTCACGATCC
>VBGQ01000084.1 GCA_005882055.1 Chloroflexota bacterium | reverse complement strand
CAGATACGCATCAGAGCCCCCGGCCTCGCGCCGGGGGCTCTGGCTTTCTGGGTGGGAGGGGCTACGAGGTACCACCCGCCCGTAGCCCACAAGTCGGGTCGAAGGCATCTGGACAGCGCCCCTAGACTGTTGACCGCAGTCACAACCGGCTGCTCAAAACGCGATCCCTGTCTTGGTCATTTCATCCTCCCAGCTGCAAGGGGAACACGTTCGTGAAGCGATCGAACCGCCTGGTCATCTTCGTCGGCGTCCTGCTCGCCATCCTGGCGTTCGTCGGCATCATCATCGTGTTGCAGGGCGGCGGAGGCGGCGGAGGCAACGCGACAGCGTCACCGACGACCGTCACCGTCCTCGTTGCGAACGTGGACATCAAGATCGGCGATCCGATCACCCCGGACAAGGTGGATGAGGCACAGGTCAACCCGGACGCGGTGACCGCCACCCGGCTCGGCGCGAAGTCACAGGTCGGCGGTCAGCCGTCGCTCTTCAACATCCCCAAGGGCAGCCAGGTGACTCTCGAGGCCATCGGAGGCGGCAACGGGCCGAACAACATCGGCGCTCAGCTCAAGCCAGGTGAGAAGGCCGTCGCCTTCCAGGTCGATCGGGTCACGGGCCTCGACTTCCTCGTCCGCCCGGGCGACCACGTCGATATCGTCATCAGCCAGCGGATCACCGTGCTTCAGCCGACCTCCGATACCGTCAGCAAGCCGGTCAGCCAGCAGCGATTCGAGGCCATCACCGGCCTGGACGCGGTTCGGACCGTCAAGACCATCCTGCAGAACAAGCGCGTCCTCTACGTCAGCGCGTCGCGACAGGCGGCGGCAGCCGCCGCGGCATCGGCTTCACCAGGCGCAGCCGGACAGCAGCAGACGCCGGCCGCGATCGAGAACGTGATCATCGTGTTCGCGGGAACCGATCAGGACGCTGAGGTCATCAAGTTCGCCCAGAACGAGGTGAGCGAGGTTGGCTCGCTGACGGCCGTGCTGCGCAACACCACGGACAGCGCCACCGAGAAGACAACCGGCATCACCATCGACCGACTGGTCAGCCAGTACGGCCTGGCGATCCCGAACATCATCAAGCAGCTCAACAAGGGCCGATAGGCCCTTCGCGAGCCGCTCGAGCCATCAGGGGACCGCTCCGTGATCAAGGTCTTGATCGTCGATGACATCCCGGAGACGCGGGACCATCTGACGAAGCTGCTCAGCTTCGAGCAGGAGGTCGACGTATGCGGGACTGCCGACTCGGGCGAGGAGGCGATCAAGGTCGCCATGGAGCTCCGGCCCGACGTCATCGTCATGGACATCAACATGCCGGGAATGGACGGCGTGGCCGCTTCCGAGATCATCTCGCAGCGGCTGCCCACCACCCCGATCATCATGATGAGCGTCCACGGCGAGGCGGAGAGCCTGCGCCGAGCGATGCTGGCCGGAGCTCGCGAGTTTCTCGTCAAGCCCTTCTCGGGCGATGAGTTCGCGACCAGCATCAAGGCGGTCTACGAGCGCGAGCTCGCGCGCAGCACCCAGCTGGCGGCCACCCTCCCCGCCGCGCCGAGCGCGGCGGACGGATCCACCACCGACATCGAGGATCACCAGATCATCGCGGTCTTCTCGCCCAAGGGCGGCGCCGGACGGACCACCATCGCCACCAACCTCGCGCTCGCCCTCCGCAACGAGACCGGCGCGCGCGTGTGCCTGGTGGACGCCAATCTTCAGTTCGGCGACGTCGGCGTCCTGCTCAACCTGAATCCCAAGAACCGATCGATCATCGACGCGGTCGAACGTGGCGAGCCCGATGGCGACGTCATCGACTCGGTGGTGGTCGACCATTCCACGGGAATCCGGGTGCTGCTGGCGCCGCCATCCCCCGAAGGAGCCGATCTCGTCACCGCGCCGTACCTGCGCAAGATCGTGGACCATCTGCGGGCGACCCATGACTACGTGGTGGTAGACCTGCCGGCCGCCTTGAACGATCATTCCCTGGCGGTGATGGACGCCGCCGACACGATCCTGGTGCTCTCGGCGCTCGAGATCACTACCATCAAGAACGTTCGGCTCTTCCTGGAGGTGGCCGATCAGCTCGAATACGACCGTGGCAAGATCCGCCTCGTCATCAACCGCGCCGACGCGGCGCAGGGGATCCGCATCGGTGACGTGGAGGCCTCGATTCGGCGACCGATCGATGGCTCGATCGTTTCCGACGGGCGCCTCGCGGTGCTGGCGGTGAATCGCGGAGTGCCATTCGTCGTATCACACCCAGAGGGGGCGCTCTCGCGTGACATCTTCAAGCTTGCTCGAACGCTTGCGGGCGAATCCACAGCTGCCACGGACAAGCCATCCAAGCGCGGACTCTTCGCGCGCCGTTGACGGGAAGGACTAGGACATGTCTCTGCTGAAGAGGATCGAGCGGGCGCGGCCCGCTGCCGAGGGGGAACCGCAGGTTCCTGCCGTCACACCCACGCCGGGCCAGACGCCAGCGACGAGCGGGCCGGGCAAGGTCGCGCCACCGCCAGCCGGGCAGGGAACCGCGCCTCGGCCGTTCCTCGGCGCGCTGCCCACCCGTGAGTCGTTCCGCGAGGCGAAGTACCGCGTCCAGAACCGGCTCATCAACGAGCTCGATCCCAAGCTCGACCTGAGCAATCAGGTCGAGGTCCGCCGTCAGATCGAGGAGCTCTTCGGGAAGATCGCCGACGAGGAGGGTCTCGCCCTCACGCGCGCCGAGCGCGTTCGCATGCTCGAGCAGATCACCGACGAGATCCTGGGCCTTGGCCCCCTGGAGCCACTGCTCCGCGACGAGACGATCACCGAGGTGATGGTCAACGGCCCGCAGCAGGTCTACATCGAGCGTGAAGGTCGGCTGGAGCTCACCAACGTGACGTTCCAGAACGACGAGCACGTGATGAAGATCATCCAGCGCATCATCGCGCCCATCGGTCGCCGCGTCGACGAATCGAGCCCGATGGTCGACGCACGACTCGCCGATGGCTCCCGCGTCAACTCGATCATCCCGCCGCTCTCCCTGGTGGGACCGATCATCACCATTCGAAAGTTCGCGGCAACGCCGTTCACCGTCGAGGACCTGATCCGCTTCGGTACCGCGACGCCAGAGATGTTCGAGTTCCTGGAGGCCTGCGTGAAAGCGCGCCTGAACATCTTCGTGTCCGGAGGCACGGGCTCGGGCAAGACCACCATGCTCAACATCCTGTCGTCGTTCATCCCGGACGACGAGCGGATCATCACCATCGAGGACGCCGCCGAGCTCCAGCTGCGCCAGGAGCACGTCATCACCCTTGAGTCGCGCCCAGCGAACATCGAGGGCAAGGGGGCGATTCCCATCCGCGAGCTCGTGCGCAACGCCCTGCGCATGCGTCCCGACCGGATCGTGGTCGGGGAGTGCCGTGGCGGCGAGGCGCTGGACATGCTCCAGGCCATGAACACCGGCCATGACGGCTCGATGTCGACCGGCCACGCCAACGCGCCCCGAGACATGCTCGCGCATCGTCCACCAGAACCGCCTCAAGGATGGCTCGCGCAAGATCGTGAACATCACCGAGGTGCAGGGCATGGAGGGCGACGTGATCGTCATGCAGGACATCTTCGTGTTCGAGCAGACGGCCGTCGTCGAGGGCAAGATCCAGGGCCGCCTGCGGCCAACCGGGATCCGGCCCAAGTTCGTCGAGAAGTTCGACGCGTCGGGGATCCACCTGCCGCCGAACGTCTTCGGCTCGCCGTTCTGAGCCGGGAGCCGTTGGTCTGATGCTGCCTTTCGTCATCGCCGGCCTGGCCGCCGGTGCGGTGCTGCTCATCGCGATTGGCGTCGCCATGAGCGGCGGGAGCGGCGGCGTCTCCAGCCGATTGGAGCGCTACGCTTCCGCGCGAGGTCAGGAGTCCTCGGATGGCGACGAGGAGAAGGAATCCGTCGTCATGGCGGGGCTGTCACGGGTCATGGAAACCCAGGACCTCTCAGCCCGCCCCAGCACGGAGCTGGCACGCGCCGACCTCAAGCTCCGTCCGGCCGAGTTCGTTGCCTTCTGGATCGCCTGCCCATTCGTGTTCGTGGCGTTCGCCTTCATCGTCGGGTTCGTGATCCCAACGCTGCAGAACCCCATCGCGCTGGCACTCATCTTCGCGGTCGGGGCCTACTTCCCGCGCTTCTACCTCCGCTTCCGACAGGGCCGCCGCCTCAGGGCATTTGGCCAGCAGCTGCCCGATACGATCACGCTCCTCGCCAACTCGCTGCGTGCAGGATCGTCGTTCCTGCAGGGCATCGAGCTGGTCACCCGAGAAGCGCGCCCCCCGATTTCTGAGGAGTTCGAGCACGTGGTCCGCGAGATGGCGCTCGGTGTCGCGCTGCAGCCGGCCCTGAACAACCTCGCGCGCCGCGTCGCCAGCGAGGACCTCGAGCTGATGGTCACCGCCATCAACATCCAGAGCCAGGTGGGTGGCAACCTGGCCACCGTCCTCGACTCGATTGCGTACACCATCCGCGAGCGGATCCGCATCCAGGGCGAGATCCAGACCCTGACCGCGATGCAGCGCTACAGCGGCTATGTCATCACGCTGCTGCCCGTGGGCCTGGCCGGGATCCTGTTCCTGATCAGCCCCACCTACATCGTGCCCATGCTGCAGCGGCCGCCGGAGATCTTTGGCCTCCCGACCGGCATGATCTTCTTTGGGATTGGCCTGATCAGCATGGGGGTCGGCTACCTCCTCATTCGCCGCATCGTCGACATCAAGGTGTAATCAGATGCCTCCTGAGATCCTCGTCGCGGCGATTGCCGCGGCCGCAGTCCTGCTCATCACCATCGGCTTTGCTTCCCGGCCGCCCAAGGACGCCGTACAGGCGAGGCTCGAGCAGCTGGTCGTCCAGCCCAAGTCCCTCGAGGAGTACGAGCTCCAGGCCCCGTTCTTCGAGCGCGCCGTTCGGCCGCTCGTCAAGCGCCTGGCCCGCGCCGGCCGGCGTGGCGACCAGGGCGGCATCATCGCCCGCACGGACGCCAAGCTCGAGAAGGCCGGCTATCCCGGCGGCCTGCGGGGGGCGGACTGGATGGGGGTCAAGCTGCTTGCCGCGATCGCGTTCGCGGTGCTCGGGTTCGTCCTGGGCCTGGTCCTGGGCGGCATCACCGGGGGCCTCTTCTTCGCCCTGGTTGGCGCCGGGGTTGGCTTCATGGGCCCGGAGTTCTGGCTGGGTCGCAAGATCCGATCGCGGGCACAGGACATGGTGCTCCAACTGCCTGACGCACTCGACCTTTTGACCATCTCCGTGGAGGCCGGACTCGGCTTCGATGCGGCGCTGGCCAAGGTGGTGGAGAAGATGGAAGGCCCGCTCGTCGCCGAGTTCCGCCAGGCGCTGGCCGAGATCCGGATGGGTCGGAGCCGCCGCGACGCACTCCGCGATGTGGCCAAGCGCGCGGATTCCCAGCCAATCAACAACTTCATTGGCGCCATCGTGCAGGCAGAGCAGCTCGGCGTGCCGATCGCCAAGGTGCTGCAGATCCAGTCCAACCAGCTTCGCATCGAGCGCCGCCAGCGGGCCGAGGAGGCTGCAGCCAAGGCGCCGGTGAAGATGCTCTTCCCCATGGTCGGGTGCATCTTCCCCACGATCTTCATCGTGATTCTCGGACCAGCCATCGTCACGGTCATGAAGGGCGTCGGCGTTTGAGATGCTGCCGGCGCTGCGCCCGGCGCTCCTGCTGGTCGATGACGACCCAACCCTCCTCTCGGTCCTCGCGCGTCGCCTGACCCGCGAGGGCTTTGACGTTCGGACCGCTGGCTCCGGCCAGACGGCCCTCGCCGCACTGGAGCGATCGTGGCCCGCGCTTGTGGTCGTCGACGTGATGATGCCGGGCATGGACGGCTTCGAGCTCTGCCGGCGAATCAAGCGCATCGCCGACCTGCCGATCATCGTGCTATCCGCTGTCGACGCCGGCGAGGCCAAGGTCCTCGCGCTGCAGGAGTACGCGGAGGACTACATCGTCAAGCCGTTCAACCCTGACGAGCTGGTGGCGCGCGTCCAGCGCATCCTGCGGCGGTCGGCGACCGGCCGCGGGGAGATCAAGCTGGACGGTGGGGAGCTGGAGATCGACCTCGTCCACCGGCGCGTGACTAACCGGACGGGGACCCAGGCCCTGACGCCAACGGAAGTGCGGGTGCTACAGGTGCTGATTGGTGCCCTGGACCGCACGGTCCCCACCGAGACGCTGCTCGAGCGCGTCTGGTCCGAGGCGGACGGCGCGGACCCATCCTATGTGTGGGTTACCGTGCGACGCCTGCGCCGGAAGGTCGA
>VBGQ01000083.1 GCA_005882055.1 Chloroflexota bacterium | reverse complement strand
CGCCAACGTTGGTGGGGAGGATCGAGGGTGGAGGGGTCCGGGGCGATGGCGGGGCTGCTTCGCTGGTCCCCTGCCTGGTGGCGAGGACGATGATCGCGAGAGCCGCCGCGGTGGCCACGACCCGGGTGACGGGTCGGGCGAAGGGTCGATGGCGGGGGGTCGGGGGGTAGATGGACGGGCCGGTGCCGGCCGCATGAGTCTGAGCTCGACGCAATAGACACGTACTCCAGGGGCGGTGTTTGATTACGCGTGGGCAGCGCGCGCTGGGACCAATGTGGCGGACGAAGTATACCGATCGTCCCGGCGCTGTCGAACGCGGTAGGACACCCCCGCATCTACCGGGAGCTCCCGGAGTTACCGATGCGACGGGCCGCGAGCGTGGCGTGGAAGGTGACCCCGCCGTAGCTGGCGACCAGCCCACGTGCCTCCAGGAGCGTCAATGCGCTCGCCAGTGCGGGCGTTGCGAGCTGGCTTCGGGTACCCAGCTCCTCGATCGACCCACTCCGCTTGATGAGCGCGCCGAGCACGAGTCCCTCGGCCTCCGACAACGTGGCGACAACGTGATCGGCGGGGACATTGGAGAGGCCAAGCCCAAGCCGATGCAGGAGCGACGCCGGCGACGTGACCAGCTCTGCCACGTGATCCGCGATCAGCCGATTGCAGCCGCGCGAGGCGACCGAGTCGATGGGCCCCGGCACGGCATAGACGTCTCGTCCCTGCGCCTGCGCGGCCGACGCGGTCAGGAGCGCCCCGGAGCGATCCGGCGCCTCGATGACCACGGTCGCCTCCGCGAGGCCACTGATGATCCGGTTCCGTCGCGCGAAGTCAGGCTTGCCACTCAGGCGGCCTGGCGGCGCCTCCGACACGAGGGCTCCTTCCTCCGCGACGATGCGAGCCGCGAGTGCGCGATGCCGCGGCGGATAGACGCGGTCGATGGGCGATGGAAGAACAGCCACCGTGCGGCCTCCAGCGTCGAGAGCAGCGAGATGCGCGCGGCCATCGATGCCCAGTGCCAGGCCGGAGACCACCGTGACGCCGGCGCGGGCGATCTCGTCGGAGATGTCGGCGGCGATCGTCAGGCCGTACCCCGTTGGGCGGCGTGTGCCGACGACCGCGACCGCCGGAGGCGCGAGCGCTTCCGGGGGCCCAAGCAGGTAGAGGACCGGCGGGCGGCCGCCAAGCAGCGACAGCGGCACGGGATAGCCCGCATCGAGAGCGGTCAACACCGTGCCACCGGCGCGGTGCGCTTCATCCTCGAGCCGGGATGCGACCGTTCGCCATCCACGGTGCTGCACGCGGCGCAGGTCTTCCCCGGTCTGCGCGTCGGCCCGTGGCAGCAAGCCGACCACCTCCGCCGCCGAAGATTCCAGCGCAGCCTCGGCAGTGCCAAAGCGGTGTCCGACGGCAGCGAATCCAACCGGACCGACGCCGGCGATCGACGCGAGGCAGATCCAGGCCGCTCGCTCGTCGGCGGCGCGGGCCGAACGATCGGGCTCGACCAGGGACAGGCCGCGCCGCCGGCTGGCATCCCGCTCGCCGCCCAGCGGGCCTGCCGCGCCCACGCCGATCATGTCGCACGCTCCGGTCGGTAGGCGAGCGCCTCATCGAGGTCCGGCTGGCGAACGGCAGGGGCTCCGGCGAGGTCCGCAATGGTTCGGGCCACCCGAGCCACCCGGTGCAGCCGCCGCGGCGAGAGCGCAAATCGCCGTCCACGCTGCTGGAGGAGCCCGCCGAGACGCGCCGAGAGCCCTCCATCCGCGCCCAGCGCACCCTGCAGCTCGGCATTGGCGAGTCCCTGCCGCTCGACCTGCAGGCGCCACGCGGCATGCACCCGCTCGGCCACGACCGAGCTGGGTTCCGCCCCGTCCGGGGCACCACGCAGCTCCGGCTCGTCCATCGCGACCCACAAATCCAGGCGGTCGCGCAGCGGACCGGAGAGGCGCGAGGCGTACCGCCGCGCCGCGCCGTCCTCGCACCGGCACGCGTGTCTGTGAGACCCGCGCCAGCCACACGGGCAGGGGTTGAATGCGGCGAGAAGCGTGAACCGCGCCGGCAGGGTCAGTGCGCCTTCGACGCGCGCGATGGTCACAATCCCCGATTCCAGCGGCTGGCGAAGGGCATCGAGTGCATCCGCCCGGAACTGCAGCATCTCGTCGAGCATCAGCACCCCGCGATGGGCGAGGCTTGCTTCCCCGGGGCGGACCCGCGACCCACCGCCCACCAGGGCCTGCGTCGAGACGGTGTGGTGCGGCGCGCGGAAGGGCCTCCGCCGGATGACCGGCTCACGGCGATCGATCAGGCCCGCCACCGAGTGGATGCGGCTGACCTCGACCGCCTCCCCCTCCTCGAGCGGGGGCAGGAGACCCTCGCCGCAGCGCAGGATCAGCGTCTTGCCGATCCCCGGCGGCCCGCTCAGTGCCAGACTGTGTCGGCCGGCGATCGCGATCTCCAGGGCCCTGCGCGCCAACGGTTGACCGATGACGACGCCGAGATCCGGCACACCTGACGGGGCGCTCCATGCGGGGATCGGCGTCGGCTCCGCGGCTGGCAGCTCGCGCAATCCAACGAGATGCGCCACAGCGTCGCCCAGCGAGGCCGCACCGCGCACCGAGATCTCACGAACGCTCGCGGCCTCGCGCACGCTCGCCTGCGGGACGATGACCTCTGTCACATCGGCGGATCTGGCGGCCGCGGCCAGAGCCAGCGTTCCCGGGACGGCTCGCAAGCTGCCATCGAGGGCGAGCTCCCCGATCAGCGCGCAACGACGCGTGGGTGCCAGGCCGAGCTGGCCGGAGGCTCCCAGGATGGCGACGGCGATCGCCAGGTCATAGCTCGTACCCTCCTTGGGCAGATCCGCGGGGGCGAGGTTGACGGTGATTCGCCGCGCCGGGACTTCGAAGCCGCAGTTGCGGATCGCCGACCGGACGCGCTCGCGGGCCTCCTGCACGGCACTCCCGGCCAGTCCGACGATGGTGAGCGACGGCAGGCCAAAGGCGACATCGGCCTCCACGCGCACCGGGACCCCGTCCACGCCGAGGACCGTCGCGGAGAGCATCTCGCTGAGCACGGCACCTCGCGGGACGGAGGCGTGGACGGTGTGAGCAGTGCCGGCCGCCCGCCTGCTCGCCTCCATACTCAAGCGGCGACCGGCTCGGCCAGCGTAGGAATCGGTCCTTATCGCGATCCACCTCGCGAGCGAAATCGGCGACGCTGCGACCAAGCGGCCCATCGGGCCGGGAGGACATGAAGGGCTCGCCGGAGTTGAGCGCGGAGATCGCGCCGCGATACTCGTTGATCACCTGGTAGTCGATCTTGCGACCAAGCACCGACTCGGCGTTCTTGACGTTGATGCCGGTGAACGCGTTCGATCGATTCAGCACGAGCTGCACCTTGGAGCGCTCGTACCCCAGGTTGTCCATGGTCTTGAGGACAAGCTGGACGTTCTTCAGGCACGACAGGTCCGCGGTCATGACCACCCAGATGACGTCGGCTTCGTCAAAGAGCTGCAGGTTGAAGTCGTCGATCGATTTGGCCATGTCGATCAGCGTGTAGTCGTAGAGGCGTCGAGCGATGCCAAGCACATTCGAGAGCAGCCCCGGGTCGCTGCGCTGACGCTCCACGACGATGTCGGCCGCCTCCGGCGACGTGGGCGCCAGCAACAGGTCGAGCGCCGAATGGTGGTGGACCACGAGCTTCTTGAAGAGCTCGGCGTCGAGGTCCGGCTCGTTGATTGCGTTGACGATCGACGCGCTCTCCAGGCCCAGGTCGAGGAAGACGCGCAGGTCACCGAACTGCAGGTTGGCGTCCATGAGCAGGGTGCGGCGCTTGAACTCCTGGGTCAGGCAGATGCCCGCGTTGATGGCGATGGTGGTGGTCCCCACACCGCCCTTGGCGCCGTAGAAGAGGCCCAGACGGCCCAGGGTGGCGTGCTCGACCGCGCCCTCTCGCGTCCCGGTCCCGCTGCGTGCCAGCAGCGCGCGAATGCGCGCGATCAGCTCGAGCGGGTGGAAGGGCTTGACGATGTCGTCGTCGGCGCCCGCACGAAGGCCCTTGACCCGCTCCCCGACGTCCGCCTCGGAGGTGAGCATGATGATCGGCACGCGGGCTCCGGCCCGTTCCCCCTGCCGGATGCGCTGGGTGGCCGCATACCCGTCGAGCTTGGGCATGGCGACATCCATCAGGATCAGCTCGGGCTCGCCGGTCCGCGCCAGCTCCACACCGGCCTCGCCATCGGATGCCACCAGCACCTCGAATCCCTCCTGCTTGAGGGTGAAGACGAGGACGCGCTGGATGTTCAAATCGTCGTCGACGACCAGGACCTTGGTGGCAGCCATCAAGAACCCGCTGGCGAGAAGTCCGCGCCAGTATAGAGGCGCTCATCTGCCTCAGACCGATGGCTCGCTCCCTCCAGGTGACGCTCCAGGAACCCGAGCACTCGCGCCTCGTAGTCGGCGCCGCCCATGGCGTGGGCTTCCGGATGGCCCGCGCCCGCGACCACGTACAGCTCCTTTGGCTCGCGGGCCGCGGCGTACAGCCGCAGCGCCTGGCTATGGTCGATCAGCCGATCCTCTCGTGGCGCGATGATCAGCAATCCACGCGGCGCGATGTCCGCCACCCGGTCGATGGGCGAGAGCAGGCGCGTGTGCGCACGAACGCTCGCCGCGGCCACGATCAGCCGCGACCCGAGCGAGGAAAGGGGGTAGTGCCACTCGCGCATGCGGTTGGCGATCGGGTGGTGCAGATCCGCGTATGGGGCATCCGCCACGACCGCCGCGACGGGCAGGTCCGGCGCCGCCAGGATGGCCACCGCGGCGCCCATGCTCATGCCCATGAGCGCGATTGGTCCCATCCCGCGTCCCTCCAGCAGCCGCACCGCCGCCGCGACATCGTGCCGCTCCGCGGTCCCCAGGGTGATGTCCGCATCCCCGCTGGTCCCGTGCCCGCGAAAGTCGAACTGCAGGACGTGGTAGCGCTCCGTCAGCCACGGGACGAAGGCCGACAGCTCGCCCAGTCGGTTCCAGCTGAAGCCGTGCATCAGGATGACCGCCGCTCGCGTCTCACGGCGCGCCGTCACGAGCCAGCCCGAGAGCGTCACGCCGTCATCGGTCGTGAAGCGGACCTCCTCGTAGGGCAGGCCCAGCTCGGCAGGCGTCAGCGCGTCGCCCTCCACGAAGGGCACGAAGGGACGGCGCGGCGGCCGCATCAGGCGGCGGGCGAGGCCTGCCCCCGGCCGCTCGTGAGATGGCGGAGCTCCTAGCCCGTCAACCTTCCGACGCGCCGCGGCTGCTGCGCATGGCGTCGGTGATCGGTCGCGTCAGCTCCGCGAGCTCCATGGGGATCACCCACTTCGTGGACTCGCCGGCGCCGAGCACCTTGATCGCGTCCAGGTACTGCAGCGCCATGGTCTTCTGGTCGATGCCCTTGGCGGCCCCGAAGATCGTCTGCAGCGCGTTTGCGTAGCCCTCCGCCTGGAGGATCTGCGCCTGGCGGCCGCCCTCGGCACGCAGGATGGCACTCTGCTTGTCACCCTCCGCCACGTTGATGGTCGCCTGGCGGGTGCCTTCCGACTCGGTGATCACCGCGCGCCGCCCGCGCTCGGCGCTCATCTGGCGGTTCATGGCCTCCTGGATCTCACGCGGCGGCACGATCTCGCGAATCTCGACGTTGGTGATCTTCACGCCCCAGCGGTGCGTCACCTCGTCGAGCTTGGCGCGCAGGGTGTTGTTGATCTCCTCGCGCTTGGCGAGCACGTCATCGAGTGGGATGTCGCCGATCACCGCACGCAAGGTCGTGGCAGCGAGCGCCTGGCTCGCACCCGAGAAGCTGGTGACCGCGGTGACCGACTCTTCAGGATCGAAGACCTTTGAATACACCAGGAAGTCGATGCTGATGGGCGCGTTGTCCTTGGTGATACAGGTCTGCTGCGGAATCTCGATGTAGAACTCCCGGAGGTCGACCTTCACGGTCTGCTGCACGATCGGGACGAGGAGGAGGATTCCTGGTCCTGCTGCACCGTTGGTCACTCGTCCGAAGGTGAAGACCACCAGCCGCTCGTACTGGCGCACGATGTGGATGGTGTTGGCGATCAGGAACAGGATGACCAGGAGGACGATGACGAGGATCGCCAGGGTCACCGGGTTATCGAACATTCGTGTCTCCCTGAATGGCGGGCAGTCCGGCGGCACCCGCCGGCTCGACGAGGAGCTCCAGCCCCTTGACCTGCAGAACGCGAAGTGGCGTTCCTTGTGCGATTGGCTCCCCCTGACTGCGCGCCGACCAGGTCTCGCCCGCAGCATAGGCGATGCCCGTCGGCGCGATGATCGTCTGGGCCACTGCATTGGCGCCCACGAGTCCCCGGATCGGCACCGGAATCGCCACCTGACTACGCATACGCATCAGCGCGCGGATCAACCCATAGAAGTAGAGGAGGGTGAGCGCCAGGATCAGACCGATGAGGAACGGGCTGACCTGCACCTGGATCGACTCCACGCCGGGCGCCACTCCCGTCCAGAGCGCCGATGCTCCGAGGATGAAGCACACGACGCCGCCAAGGGTGAGCAGGCCGTGACTCGGCAGGTGCAGATCGAGCACAAACAGGCCGATGCCGATGACGATCAGGATCAGCCCGCCCAGGTTCAGCGGCAGGCTGTTGGAGCCGATGAAGGCCAGCACGATGGCGATGGCGCCCAGCGTGCCGGAGACGTAGTTGGGGTGGAAGAGCTCGGCCAGGATGCCGTAGAAGCCGATGGTGAACAGGATGAAGGCCAGGTTCGGATCCGAAAGCAGATGGAGCAGGCCCTGACCCGGGTTCATGTTCGCGTCGCTGATTGCGAGACCGGACAGCTTCGGGAGGGGTTGCCCGTCGTGGGTGTAGGCGTGCCCGTCGGCACGGGTGCCCTTGTCGACCGCTGCCAGCAGCTCCGTCTCGGTGGAAGCCAGGATATCGACCACCGGCGGCTTCATGTCCACGGCTTCCGCGGCGCCCAGGCTGGCGGCCTTGCGCACCGCGCTCTCCGCCCAGTCCGCGTTGCGATCGTGGGTCGTGGCGAGCTGGCGGATCTTGGACGCATAGAAGTTGGTGACCTTGGTCGCCTCGGTGGTCGGAAGGTCCTCGCCCCCCGAGCCCACCACCGCCGCAGCCCCGATGCTCGTGGACGGGGCCATCGCAGCCACGTCACCCGCCAGCGTGATGAAGGTCGCCGCCGACCCGGCACCGGCGCCTTCCGGTGCGACCCAGGTGATGACCGGGATCGGGCTGGCGAGGATCGCCTGCAACATGTTGTCCATGCTGGTCAGCTCGCCGCCGGGTGAGTCGATCTGGATGATCGCCGCGACCGCGTGGTTGTCGGCCGCTGACTTCAGGGCCTCACCGATGTAGGCCGCGTTCACCTGGTCGATGACCCCTGTGAGGCGGATGCGGGCGATGTGGTCTCCCGCTCCGGCGGCGTGCGTCGCCAACGAGAGAAGACCCGTACTCAGGGCGAGGAGAGCGGCCACCCTCCGCAGGGCCACCATGATGATCCGAGTATACGCGTGAGTTCGGGGGACGCCCTGAGGCCCCTTCGCCGGGATCGGAGCCGGGAGGGCTAGCCCGCGGGCAGCCCGATCGGCTGCGGATTCAGTGCCGCCATGGTGAGCTGCGACCAGGTCTCGAGGCGTTCCCAGGCGGCCAGCACCTCATCCGGCGTGGCGAAACGTCCGGTGAGCTTCTCGTGCTCACGAACCGCGACCGCGTTGCCATCGGCCTCGACGGTGAAGACCACGCCCAGGTGGACGGCGCCCACCGCGTTGGAGTCGTCGTTCAGGAAGCCGACCAGCGCGAACCGGG